>JAOZRP010000045.1 GCA_029940125.1 bacterium | reverse complement strand
TCAGGATTGAAAACGGCAGCAGCAACGTGGAGGTGAGAAACTCCATCCTCTGGGCGGAAAACGGTTATGATATTTATGTAGATAATGACAGCCAGACCGGGTTCTTCAGCGACTACAACACCCTGCATGCCGGCACCGACGGCAAACTGGTCTACTGGACCAAGGATTTTACCGACATCCTTGACTGGCAGGCGGACGTCAACCGCTTTGATCTCCATTCCCTAGGAACCACGGTGATCAATCCTTCCTGGTCGGAGCCCCGGTTCCTGAACCTTGCCCGTGATGATTACCGGCTCTTTACCCTGAGCGCGGTCCAGCGTTTTGCCGACCCGGCGGTTGATGCGGCTGACCCGAAAAACGACCTGGCCACCCCGGCCGTCCTCTACCAGAATCTTCTGGCCAATCCCGGCTTTGAAGCGGGCACGGACAGCTGGCTGACCAACGAAGATGCCACCACCGGCAGTACCATGCCCTTTGCCGGAGAAAGTTATTTCCGGGCCGGAGATATTGAAGAGGGCTTTGCCCAGCAGACCATTGATCTTTTGGCGGCCGGCTTTACGGTGAGCCAATTAGACAACCACGACCTGGAAGTGGTGTTCAGCGGCCGGGTCAGGGCCGCGGCCGAGGCGGCGCCGGATACGGGCCGGATTCAACTGACCTTTTTCAACAGCTCTGGAGAGGAAATCGGTCAAAGTGAATCAATTTCGGACAACCCCTCGGAGCGCTGGGATCTCATCGGCGGCCGGGTGCAGATTCCCGTGGGCACCCGGAGCATTGTCTACCGTTTCATTGCCGACCGCACTGCCGGCAACAGCGGCTACAGCAACGACAGCTACCTTGACCACGCCTTTATGGGCATTGTTTCGGAAAACATCGCCCCCAACCAGGGCGCCTATGGCAACACCAGCCAGGAAACCCCTGATGCCGGAACCCGTCTGGCCCTGCGCTTCCCCGATCTTTACACCGACTGGGAAAGAAACAAGCCTCATACCATCCGGTGGGATTCTTTTGCCAACTCAGGAAACTCGCCGGTAAAGATCGACCTGTATCAGGATAGTGCGGACGGCCCGGCCTATCTGCTGACCATTGCCGACGTCACCCCGGACGACGGGGAGTATATCTGGACTCCGGCCGTTGACAACATTGACTTCGGCACCCACGGCCTGCGGATAATGGTTTCCCTGGTGGACAACCCCCTGGTCTTTGACCGCAGCGTCGAGCCTTTTGCCGTACCTGAAGACGGCAGCGCCTTCTATGTGGACGACTACGACTACGACAATACCAGCGATGAATACACTCCGGATGCCGTTGGTTCAAACCGCAATACCGGCAAAACAGCAGATGCCCCCAAGCCCAACCCGGTCAACCTGCTGCGCGTCTACCAGCTGGGAGTGGGAGACACCCTTAATGTTGACACCGGCGTTTATCCGTTAATCGACGAATTGAACATCTCGGGAACCACCGACCTGGGACTGGGACTGGACGAAGCCTTCACCATGCGGGGACCAACTGATGCCGCCCGCAATGTCCTCTTTGCCAGCGCCATTCCCGAGGCCCGGCCCGAGGCTTTGCTTGAACTGAACGACGCCGATTACATGATCCTGTACAATCTTACCATGGAGGGAGCCCAACGGGGACTCTGGGTGCATAACGGCAGCGACGAGTTCAGCGCTTCCTACATAACCGCTTATGACCATCTCGGGGACAGTATCAGGATCGAGACCGACTCTCCGGGGCAGAGCCTTGACCATCTAACCGCCTATGACAGCGGTAAAAACGGAATTTATATTGAAGGTGAAATTGGCAGCCTCACCAACAGCCTGTCTCATGACAACCAGGATGACGGTATCTATCTGAGGAATACCGGCAACGCTTTAATCCGGTCAAATGAAGTTTACGGCAATGATAACGGAATTTATATTTACAACAGCGTGCCCGGCACCGTAACCGAAATAGGTGCGGCCGACCTGACGCTCCAGGCCGGCAATATCATTCATGACAACAGTGATTCCGGAGTACAGGCTCAAAGCGGGACCCGGATTGCCGGCAATTATCTCTATAACTGTGGATCTGGAATTTATCTCGCCAACGCCACCGCTGAAGCTAATTATCTCTCAAACAACACCTACGGCATCCGCGGCAATGGCACCATAACCGGCAACACCATCGAAAACAGCAGCCAGAACGGCATCTATCTCAGCGGCGGCACGACCGGAAGCATCAGCGGCAATCAGCTGCGCACCAATGCCACCGGAATTTTTCTCTCGCCCTACTATTCAGTCTCCATACCCGTTGTCAATAATCTCTTTTACGCAAATGAGGATTTCAGCCTGGTGGCCAACAACGGCAACGGTCATCTGCTGCGCAACAATACCTTTTACGAGCCGGTCGCCAATGGTGTTCTACTGCAGAGCAACACCGACAACGTGGAGCTGCGCAACAATATTTTTCAGGTTGACTCCGGTGTTGCCGTCCGGGTAGACCCGGACAGTCAAACCGGCTTTACCAGCGATTACAACCTCTTCTACACCACAGGCGGCGTCATCGGTTTCTGGCAGGGAGAACGGCCCGGCCTGACTGCCTGGCAGAACGCCGCCTTCAGCGACTACAACAGCATCTTTGCCGAGCCGCTCTTTGTTGATCCAGCCGGCGGTGATTTCCATCTTCAGAGCCTGTACGGTAGTTTTCACGGCGGCCGCCTGGCCCCGGAACTTGACCCGGCAGCCCACCTCCCCTATCTGCCCACGGCGGTTGAAGCAATTGATGCCGGCCAGTCTCCGGCCATCGACCGGGGCAGCCCTCTTGATGACTTCAGCACCGAACCCGAACACAACGGCGGCTACATTAACCTGGGGGCCTACGGCAATACGATCCAGGCTTCAAAAAGCCCGGAACAGTACGTGCTGGTCACCGCTCCCAACGGCGGCGAAGGCGTGCCCCAGGAAAGCGACTTTGACATCCGCTGGCGGGCCTTTGGCTTCGACGGCAATGTTGACATCTTCTATTCAGCAAATGGAATGGCCGGCAGTTTTGTTTCTCTGGCGGATAATGAAGATAATGACGGCCTCTTCACCTGGAATGTTGATCCCGGCAGTTTCAGCGTTTCCGACAATTACGTCATCAGGATTTCTTCATCCCTTGATTCAACCATTTCCGACACCTCGGACAGCCTGTTCAGCGTTACCGAACCCATCAGCTTCTATTACGTTGACGACGGCGGCAATGACGGCGACGAATACACCCCCGGCGCCACCGGCGACGACGCCAACGACGGTCTCTCTCCCCTGGCCCCCAAGGCCTCCATCAGGGCCATCCTCGAGACCTACAACCTGGGCGAGGGCGATGTGATCCTGGTTGACAGCGGCAGCTACAACCTGACAACCAACATTATCATCGGCGAAGATGACGCCGGAGTGGAAATCCGCGGCCCCATCCAGGCCGGTCACCAGGCCCTGCTTGACCGGGGAAACAACACCAGCGGCAGTTATGTTTTTCAGCTGGAAAACGCTGATGACATCATTATTTCGAACCTGGGGCTCACCGGGGCCTTTTACGGCATTTACGCGGCCAGCAACGGCGGCTCTGACAATGTGGTTATCCGCAACAGTGAAATTTTCAAAAATCAGACAGGGATTTATCTCTACAGCGGCAACAACGGCAGCCTGCTTCAGGACAACGCGGTTTATGACAATAACAATTACGGCGCTTACAGCGGCGCCCAGGAGACGGAAATCAGCGGCGGGGAATTTTTCGGCAACGGAACCGCCATCTATCTGTATGGGAATGACAGTTCCGCACATGACAGCCATGTCTATGACAACAGCGGCACCGGCATCTCCGCAAGCGGTTCAGGCTCGACGATTTACGACAATGTGGTGCATGACAACGAAAGCAATGGAATCGAAACCAGCAGCGAGGTAACGGTAAACGGCAACCGGGTTTACGATCATGATTCCTGGGGACACAGCGGCATAACGATCTACGGCGGCGCGGCGGCTGGCAATATCGTTTACGGCAATTATTACGGCATATCCGGCAGTGGAACCATCGACGACAACCGGGTGTTTGCCAACCTCTCAACCGGCATAAGACTCACAGGCAACTTGGGCTCCATCACCAACAATGATGTCTATGACAATTCCCTGGGCATTGAACTTTACGGCGGCTATTACGGCAGCAACGCCCTGGTAACCAACAACCGTATTTACGACAGCAGCGACCATGCCCTTTTGATCCAGGGGCACAATTTTTATCAGATCAGCAACAACACCATTGTCCAGGATCATGGCGATGCAGTTTCCCTGGAAAACAACGCCGAAAATGTTGTCCTGGAAAACAATATTTTCACCGTGGCAGACGGTCACGCCTTTATCGTCGCCAATGACAGCCAGCAGGGTTTTGCCAGCGACTACAACCTGTTTTATCTCACCGGAACCGGCATGGTGGCCGCCTGGGAGGGCGTTGATTTTTCCAGCCTGGTTGACTGGAGGTATGAGCTTGGCTTTGACTTCCACAGTATGGTTGCCGATCCCCTGTTCGTAAATCCCGCCGGCGTCGATATGATTTCCGGCTTCAGCCATACCCTGGTGGGCGACGCGCTCATCATTGACAACGGTGATCCCGGTTTTACCACCGTCGGCACCTGGCTGCCCATTGATGAACCGGAACAGAATGAAAACATCGGTTATGACGGCGATATTCTTTACAGCGAGGCTGGAAGCGGGGAAAACCGGGCTTCATGGAATTTTACCGGCCTGCTGCCGGGCTGGTATCAGGTGGACGTCACCTGGGCCCCGGAAATCTACGGTTTTTATGGCAAAGCATACCACGCGCCTTTTACCGTCATGGACGGCGGCACAACAGTTGCCTTCGGCACCTTTAACCAGAATCAGTCCTTTGACGATTTCGTGGAGCTGGCAACCGTATTTATCAGTGGAGACACCCTGACTGTTGAACTAAGCAATGACGACACCGGCAAGGTCCTGGCTGATGCCGTCCGCATTCAGCGGATTGAAGGCGACCATGGCCGTGACGACGATTTCCACCTGCAATCTCTTTCCCCGGCCATTGACAGCGGCGATCCCCTTGCATACTTCCTCAGCGAACCCACAGCCAACGGCGGCCGGATAAACCTGGGCTCTTACGGCAATACCGCTGAAGCGCGACCAAGCGCATCCGACCGGCTGGTGCAGGTTCTGGCTCCCAACGGGCTGGAAAAGTTTGAAGCCAGCCAGGAGACCATAATCACCTGGCAGACCACCGGACTGGTGGCCGAGGATGTGGCTGCCCTGATCAATGCCGGGGGAGAAACGGTCAGCACCGCCGACAACGGTAACTGGCTGGGAAATCAATACCAGACCGTCCATGGTTATGACGGCACCATCAGCGGCAACCTTGATCTTGCCGGGGTCACCCAACCGGCGCCGGAAGAAGTTTACGCCCATTACGCCTATGCCAGGTCAGGCGTCGGCAACCGGATTGCCTGGCGGCTGCCGGTGCCGGACGGCGACTATAATCTCCGGCTCCATTTTGTTGATCCCAATTCATATGGCGCCGGTTCCCGGATGTTTGACATTAAACTCCAGGATAAAACCGTACAGACCGGTTTTGATATTTTTGCCGAGGCGGGCAACAGTCTCACCGCCCTGGTCAAGGAATTCACGGTTACGGCCGCAGACGGCCGGGGAATTGAGCTTGAACTTCTCAACAAGACTTATTCCGGCGCCGTGCTTTCCGCCATTGAACTGACCCGCAGCAATGCCGGAGGTGCTGCCGGAACAACCGCAGACCTTGAACTCTCCACCGACAACGGGGCAAGCTGGCTGCTGCTGGAGGAAAATCAGGCCCTTGACCGTTTCGGCAAAGGCGCCTATCTCTGGACCGTGGGAGCGGAAACCAGCAGTCAGGCCCTGGTGCGGGTTACCGCCGACACGGCCGACCAGCCTCAGGATCAGTCTGATCAGCCCTTCCTGATTGCCAACAGCGGCAATTCATACTTTATCAACGACAGCTCAACCGCCGGAGACGAATACGCCACGGCCGTGGGCGACAACGCCAACAGCGGCAAGAGCGCGGACGCGCCCATGGCCAGCCTGGCCGGCCTGCTCCGGGCCTATGACCTGGAACCCGGCGATGTCATTTACGTGGACAGCGGCAACTACAGCCTGCCGGCCAACATCGTCATTGATGCCGAAGACAGCGGCGTCACCATCCAGGGACCGGTTGAAGACGGGCATGAAGCTCTTCTTGACCGGGGCAACACCGCTAGCGGCACTGCTGTTTTTGATTTTGCCGGGGCAATAGATGTCAGCATCTCGCATCTGGCCCTCACCGGCGCCGACGTCGGCTTGCAAGGAACGTACGGCAGTCAAACCGCCGTAAATATCAGCGTCAGCGACTGTGACATCTTTGCCAACAGTTCCTACGGGGTCAACTTCCCCAATCAGATGACCGAGGTGATTTTCAGCGACAATCTTGTCCATGACAACAGCCGGGGATTCTATCTCCAGGGGGAGAGAAGCCGGATAAGCGGCGGCCGGATTTATGCCAATCTCTCGGGTTATGGCATTTCCATCCCGGGAGCCGACAGCCTGATTGACGAAGTCGAGGTGTATGACAACCGCGACGGCATCAGCGCCAGCGGCGTTAATACCATAGTCCGGAACAATAGTGTTCATGACAACAGCAATACCGGCATAAGTGCCAGCCAGCAGACCCTGGTCAGCGGCAATGACGTTTATGGTCATGACAACAACTACAGCAGCGGCATCTACAGCAATGGCGCCGTGGTTAGAGATAACATTGTCCACGACAATTATTACGGCATCCAGGGCGACGGCGAAATCAGCCACAACCAGGTTTACGGCAATACGAACAGCGGGATTAGGTCAACATCGTCCAACGGCGTGGTTGCTGACAACACGGTGTATAACAATCCCACGGGCATTCTCCTGGCCACTTACCTCAGCAGCAGCGTGGAGGTACGGGGCAACCTGATTTACCACAACAGCGACAAGGGCCTGCATGTTTATGACGGGGACAATCACCAAGTAGTAAACAACACCATCATCCAGGAGAACGGCGATGCCGTCACCCTGGAGCACCAGGCTGAAAACGTCCGGCTGGAAAACAATATTATCCAGGTCGGCAGCGGTTTTGCCCTGCGGGTCGCCGATGACAGTCAGCAGGGCTTCAGCGCTGACTACAATCTCTATCATCTTATTGGCAGCGGCAAGGCGGTTTTCTGGCAGGATCAGGAATTTACTGACCTGGACGACTGGTTTTATGAGACAGGCCAGGACAGCAACAGCTTTATGGCCGACCCTTTGTTCGTTGATCCGATGAACGGCAATTATCATCTTGCCGCCGCTTCCCCGGCCATTGACCGCGGCAACCCCCTTTCCTATTATCTGGCCGAACCGGAACCCAACGGCAACCGGATCAACCTGGGCGCCTACGGCAATACCATTGAGGCCACGCCAGACAGCGGCCCGGAACAGCTCTTCCTGCTTGATCCCAATGGCCGGGAAAAGCTGGAAGTGGGACAGAACATTGATATTCACTGGCTGTCCGACGGGCTGAGCCAAAAAGATGCGGTGGCCCTGATCAACTGCGGCGGCGACCTGGTGGAGACGGAGGCCAACGGCACCTGGCTGGCCAATAACTATTATTCCGGCAGGCAATATCTAAGGCATACTTCAAACGAAATAGATGCCAGCGGCATTGCCAATCCGGCTCCCCAGGAAGTATACCAGAATTATGCTTACAGCAGCGACGGCCTCACTTATGAACTGCCGGTACCGGACGGCGAATATACTATCCGCCTTCATTTTGTTGACACTTATTCATACAGTGCCGGAAACCTGGTCTTTGACATCAAGCTGCAGGATGAAACTGTGCTGGCTGACTACGACATTTTCACCACCGCCGGCGGACGGAACATTGCCGATATCCGGGAGTTCAGCGTCAACGCCGCCAGGGGCCGGGGAATTGTTCTGGAGCTGGAAAATATCGGCAGCGGCAACCCGGTGTTGTCAGCCATTGAACTGGTACGAGAAAATTCCGACGTCCCGGCAACAGTAAATCTTGAGCTTTCCGTCGACAACGGCGCCAGCTGGCAGCTCCTGGCCGCCGGCCAGGGCATGGACAGATTTGGCCGGGGGCGTTTTACCTGGACGGCCGGACCGGAAACCGGAGGCAACAGCGCCTTGATCCGGGTGTCGGCTGACACGGCCATGACCCCCTCTGATGTTTCCGACAAAGCGTTTATGATCAGCAGCAGTGGCCATGAATATTATATCAACGACGATTCCCTGGCCGGGGATGAATATACCACTGCCACGGGCGACAACGCCAACAGCGGCAAGAGCCCGGACGCGCCCATGGCCACCCTGTCCGCCCTGCTCAGGGCCTACGACCTCGATGCCGGCGATGTGATCTATGTGGATACCGGCAGCTATAAGGTGCTGACCAACATTATTCTGGATGCCGAAGACAGTGGAGTGGAAATTCGCGGGCCGGAAGAGGCTGGTCACCAGGCCCTGTTCGACCGGGCCATCAGCGAAAACAATGCCCATAACAGCAGGGTGTTTGTCCTTGACAATACCAGTGTGATTACCCTGTCCCACCTGGCCCTTACCGGCGCTTATTATGGGATTTCCCAGGCATACAATTCCGTCAATACCGGCATTGACATCGACCACTGTGAAATATTCGCCAATGACAACAGCGGGGTTTCCCTTGACTATCACAGCACGGACATTACCCTGACCAACAATAGCGTTCACGACAATGGTTACTATGGCCTGACTCTAGGCGGGGCACGGACGACCGTGAGCGGCGGCGAGGTGTACGCCAATGCCAATACGGGAATTTATCTCAGTGGCGCCGACAGCCTGGTTGAGGGGGTGGAGGCCTACGCCAATAACAGATATGGCATCTATGCCACCGGAACCAATAATACTGTCCGTGACAACCTGGTGCATGACAACGTCAACAGCGGGATCAGGGGCGGCAGTGGCACCCTGATCAGCAGCAACACGGTTTACGGCCACAAGGGCAGCAATACCGCCGGAATCTATGGCGGGAAAACCGTGGAAGACAACATTGTCTATGACAACTTTTACGGCATCAGGGATGTCGCGGAGATCTACGGCAACCGGGTGTACGGCAACACCAGCAGTGGCATTTATGCGGGAAGCTACAACAACACGATAAAGGGCAATATCATTTATTCCAATCCCATCGGTATAAACTTTCAGTCTTCCTACTATAGTCCCAGAAACGCTCAGATCACCAACAACCTCGTCTACGCCAATACCAATCAGGCCGTAGTGATATATAACGGCGCCGCGGTGGAAATCATCGGCAACACCATCTATCAGTCAGCCGGTGACGCGGTATCCCTGACCGGAACCATCGGCGAGACCAGGGTGACTAACAATATCCTCTGGGTGGACGCGGGCGCCACCATAAAGGTGGAAAGCGGCGCCCAGGCGGGCTTCAGCAGCGACTACAATCTCTTTTTCCTCGGCGGCGGGGGGGCGGCAGTGGGCAGCTGGGCCGGAGTTGAACAGGGTGATCTGGCTTCCTGGCAGGCCGCATCCTCTCAGGATGCCGAAAGTATTGTTGA
Organism: bacterium; assembly: GCA_029940125.1. Taxonomy (GTDB): domain Bacteria; phylum Desulfobacterota; class Anaeroferrophillalia; order Anaeroferrophillales; family Anaeroferrophillaceae; genus DQWO01. Next base: position 1,679 of record JAOZRP010000045.1, on the reverse strand, counting down.
CGATCCGCTCTTCCTGGATATTGACGGGGCTGACAACGTTTATGCCGGGTCCGGAACCACCGAGGGCAGCGGCGAGGACGACAACTTCAACCTCAGGCGTCACTCCCCGGCCATTGACCGGGCCAGCGCCTATGACGCCTCGCGCACTGATCTTTTGGGCCGGCCCCGCCATGACGATCCGGATACGGCAAACAACGGCATTGGCTGGGATGATTTTACTGCGGAGGACACGGGTACAAGCAGCTTTATCCCAGCGAATGAAGATGATGCCCGCAACTGGAATGGGAACAATTATTCATGGGATTATGTCCTGCCGTTTGTGTTTTCTTTTTATGGAACTGACTACACGCCCGTCAAGGTTTCCACCGGCGGTTTCCTCCATTTTGCCGGACCGGATTCGGCCAACGCCTATTCCGGCAACTCCCTGGAAGAGCTGCAACGCAATGTGCGCATAGCACCCCTGTGGGACACCATATCCACATCAAGTTATTATGGCGGCGACATCTTTATTGATGAATCAGTCACCAACCAAGTCACCTTCACCTGGAAGGGCAGGTCATCCAATGGCGCGGGCAGCGAGGTAAATTTCTCTGTCACCCTGTTTGCCGACGGCACCTTCCGCTTTGACTACGGCGACGGCAACAGCGGTTTGACTCCCACGGTGGGCATCTCCGCCGGCAACGGATTTATCTATGAACTTGCACCCTACGACGGCCAGGCAAACCTAACTAATGCCAATTCCCTGCAGTGGACTCCCCATGAAGGATTGACTTACTATGACATCGGCGCCTACGAGTTCCAGGGGGCCTCGAACGATACCGTTCCGCCACGGGTAACGGCAATTCCCACCCTGCCCGCTGACGGTGAAGCAACCGCTCTTGCCTTCAACAGCATCCTGATTGATTTTTCCGAGCCCTTGGACGGCATCTCGGCCCGGTCAGTCGCCAACTACGAGCTGCTGGAAGCCGGGGCCGACGGAGCGTTTGACACCACCGACGACCAGCTGATTGATGTTGCTCCCGCCTACACCTTCCAGGAAACCGATCTGGTTCTAGCATTTCCTGACGGTGTTCTGGCTGACGGCAGCTACCGCCTCACCTTGTCTGGCACCAGGGCGATTTACGATACCGCCGGCAATCCCCTTGACGGCAACAGTGACGGCACCGGCGGCGACAATTATGTTCATCTCTTTACTGTGGACCGCTCCGCCAATACCGCCCCGGCGGCGGATGAACAAACCGCAACTGTTGACGAAGACAGCCAGGTGATCATCACCCTGACCGGCAGTGATGTCGACGGCGATGCCCTTGCTTTCGGCATTGAAAGCAATCCGGCCCACGGCATCCTGAGTGATTTTGACGTGGCCAGCCATACGGTCACCTATACTCCTGATCCCGATTTCAACGGCACCGACAGCTTCACCTTCCAGGTTGACGACGGCAAGCTGGGCGTTGATTCCGCTACCGTTTCCCTGGTAGTGGCCCCGGTAAACGACCAGCCTGCCGCTGCACCGACGGCGGTCAGCCTGGATGAAAACGGTTCTGTTCTCATTGTTTTGAACGGCAGCGACCTGGAAACCGCAGCCGCTGATCTCATTTACGATATTGTTGACAGCCCGGCCCATGGCTCCCTGGTGCAGCAAAGCGGCAGCACCTTTCTCTACACCCCGGCAGCCGACT
>JAOZRP010000329.1 GCA_029940125.1 bacterium | reverse complement strand
ACAGTCACCGTCAACCAGGCTAACGATGTTGCCGTCGCTGCCTTTCCTCGGTAACTTTCTTCAACTTCATAAACTGTTCCTGGGTAAGAATTCCCCGCACTTCCAGCAGATATTCCATCCGGGCTTTAGCCAGCCTGTCTTTGGCCTGCTGGGCCTCCTCGAGCCGTTTTCTGGTCTCGCTTTCTGAAAAATGCTTTGCTTCCATGGCCTGTTCCAGCCGGACCGCGCTTTTTTCTACTTCCGACCGCAGTTCAATAAATTCCACCCGATGTTCGGCATACAGGTCTTCCAGCTTCTGCTTCTGGCCCTCGGTCAGGCCCAAACGGGCGGCAAAGCGATCATTCTGCCACCATTTGCGCAGTAAACCACGACCGCCGGCCCAGCTTGACAGCACCGGCAGCAGACCCAAAACAACTATCAGCATCATCAACAAAAACTTCCTGCGCTTCATGTCCGTTCTCCTCTATCCGGAATAACCATTTCCAACAGGTTGTCTATCTGCTCCATGCTTTCAGCCTCCAGGATGCCGCCGCTTAGCGCCTGCTCCCAAGAGGGCTCTGGGGCTTCCGTCTCCGGAAGCAACTGATCAGCCATGACTTCCAAACTGTCGGTACTGGCATAAAGCGAGGCCCCACCCAAGTCAACCTGGGCAAGCGGAGGAAGCATCCGCGGGGCCGCGATGGTCAGCAAAACAAAAAGTCCCAAAAGCGCTGCTGAAGCCCAAGCCGGCTGCCACCGGGAACGTCGAGCCTCTTTACGCTCAATCTCTTCCCATACTTTAGCCCGAATCCGCTGCATTTGCAAGCTTGATGGGGTAAGAAATCTCCTGGCTTCGTCCATTTTGTCCAAAAAATGGCGCTCCTGCTGCCGACATTCAGGGCAGGAAGCAAGACGTTCTTGGAACTCGCTTGATCCCTGCCGCCCTTCGACCAGCAATTCCAGCAGCTGATCTTCACAGGAGGAAGACGACGGTATGTTGTTCATCCTGACTCCTCCACCAGATATGTTTTCATCTTTTTAACTGCCCGGTAAAGATGGGTTTTGATCGTATTCAGGTTGTGCCCCGTCGCGTCCGACATCTGCTGCAAAGAAAACCCATCAAGAAATCTGAGGGTAAAATATTCTTTTTCCGCCGGGGTAAGACGATCCATCAGGTTCAAAATAATCTCTCCCTGCTCCTTGTCCAACACCGCGTCCAGTGCCGACGGCTGATCCTCATCGACATGCTGCTCCCAGGCCGGCCGCGACTCGGAGCCGTCGTTGAACGACCGCTCTTTAACCCAATTGAATTTCCACCATGGGTTCCGATAATAATCGGCAATGGCATTTCTCACCAGTCGATACATCCATGTTTTCAGCTGCGATTCACCACGAAAGCTGTCAAGACCGCGGTACAACTTCAACAGCACGTCCTGCATGATATCTTCAGCATCAGCGGGAGCATTAACCCGTGAACGTATCATCCGGTAAATATCGTTCTGCCAACGGTCCAGAAACCGCTCAAAAGTGGTATGATCCATAGAGATTCAATATCCGTGACATGATACATAAATATCACGGCCGAGAGGCATCGTCCCCGAAGGTTTCCCCTGTACGGATAAGACGTTTCTCACCGGCTATAAGTTTACCTTTCAACTTTCTGAATGAACATCGCTTACGCCTGGCAGCGGGGACAAAAAAAGGTGGAACGGCCGGCAACAACTGTTTTGACAATCGTTTCCCGTTTGCAAAGAAGGCATTTTTCTCCAGCCCGCCCATAGACGTTCAAATGGCGGGCAAACTTCCCTTCACTACCGTCCAAGCCGGCAAAGTCGCTGATAGTGGTCCCCCCGGCGGCGATGGCTTCCTGCAGAATCTCCTTGATGGACCGCACCAGCTTCCGGCAGCGCGGCAGCGTCAGCTCGCCGGCCGGGCAATGCGGATCAATGCCCGCCCGAAACAACGATTCGCTCGCATAAATATTGCCGATACCCACTACATGGTGATTGTCCATCAGCAATGACTTAATCGGCCGACGGCGGCCCTGAACCTGTTGATGAAGATAGGCGGCGGAAAAAGCGGCACTCAGAGGTTCAGGAGGCAGGGAAGCAAAACATTCGGGGAAAGATCCGGAACGAGAAAGGGGCAGGATGTCCACGAGGCCGAACTTGCGGGGATCGTGAAAGCGCAGGCTCCGGCCGTCGTCAAGGAACCAGATAATTCGCTCGTGTTTCGCGGCCGGCTGGTCGCCTGGAACAATTTTCAGGGATCCGGTCATGCCCAGGTGCAGCAGCATGACCCGCAGGCCGGCAAATTCCACCACAATATACTTTGCCCGCCGGGAAACGTCCAGGATTTCCCTGTTCGTTATTTCACCCGATCTTTGCCTGAATGGGGTCAGGGACCGGCGCAGTTTGTCCGCCAGGACATCCACCCTGACCAGGCGCCGACCCAAAAGATGTGGCCGCAGGGCCCTGGCAACCGTTTCAACCTCCGGCAATTCAGGCATGGTTTCGCGTCATGGTATAGTGATTACTTGTCATCTTGTCGGCAATTCGTTATCCGGACATATCCGGAAAAATTATCGGCTGCAAAGCAGCCTTTATTTTTTTATTTGCGCAATGTTTATGGTACAAGAAGGCAGCACGGTGTCCGACTAAAAAGCTGCGTACGGTCACCATTGCAGTTTTCAGCGCTTGACCACCACGCAAAAAGCACACCAGACACGGCTGACGAGGAGAAGCTGGAACTCCTGGGAGCAAAAAAAGAACATGGCTGCGAACGACTTTTCACCCGCCCGGAAAATCATTGCCTACAGTACGGCGTTCCTGGGCGGCATCTTATTGTTTCATGGTGGACCGGATGCCCACGCCCTGCGCTCGATCAACCAGGCCTGGAATCTGGGTCATGTCATTTTCTTCGCCGCGCTTACGGTCATTTTCCGTCATCACGGGAAAAAACACCTGCCGCAAAAGTTCGCCCCCATGGCTGCCATCCTGCTGCTTTT
>JAOZRP010000044.1 GCA_029940125.1 bacterium | reverse complement strand
CTTCTTTCAGGTCGCCAGAGCCTTTTGCACCAGTTCCTCTGACTTCTTCCTCATCAACTGCCATTCTTCATCGTCCAGGCCGGCACCCCTGGCCACCTTCGTGGCAAAATCCAAGGTCACCAGATCTCCCGGAGCATGGGCGTCGTTGTTCAGCAGCAGCGGGGCATTGGCTTCCCGGGCCGTTCTGGCCACGTGCCCGTTGGTGATGCTGTGGCCGCGGCGGGTGGTAATCTCCAAACATATCCCGTTGCGGGCGGCAAGTGCCGCATCTTCAATGGAAATCAATCCCGGGTGCGCCAGGATGTCAACATCACTTTCCAAAGCCGCCCGGTTGGTCCCCGGGCAGACCGGTTCCACCACCGACTCCCCATGAACAACAATGATTTTAGCCCCCAGGTCGCGGGCCCGGGCGGCCAGGGATCCAATCAGGGCCGGGGGAACATGGGTGATCTCCACCCCCGGAATCAGGGTGATGGACATTTCCGGCTGCAGATCGGCGCAGACGGCAACCAGCCGGGGGAGAACAAAATCAAGATTGGAGCTGTCTACATGATCGGTCATGGCCAGGACCCGGTAACCAAGAACCTGGGCCCGGCGGGCCAGCTCCGCCGGCAGCAGCACCCCGTCACTGAAAAGCGTATGCGTGTGCAAGTCAATCATGTACGTTCTCCTTTCGCAGCAGAATCATCATTATCCTGGCCCCGGCATACCCCCCGGCGGCATCAGCCAGGACGTCAAGCCAGGAGCTGTCACGTCCCTGGACAAAAGACTGGTGAAACTCATCACTGAGACCATAAACCAGCGCGAAGAAAAAGGCAACCATGACCACCAAAACCCTTGACTTCTCAGGCAGCAGGCGCCAAAAAAAGCGATACGCCAGGGCGCCAAGGACGGCATACTCGATCAGGTGCAGCAGCTTGTCGGACTGGGTAAAGGAAGGCAGGTCAACCTGAGACTGGGAGGAAAGATAAAAAATCAGGGCACAATATCCAACCAGGGGCAGCAGGTACCAGACAACCAGGGATGATTTCGACACCTGTTTATTCATATCAGGCAAGTTCTCCTCTGAGCGAATGGCGCAAGGCCCGGGTTATCCGCACGGCCACGAAGCGGCCGGTGAGATTTTCAGGGCTGGAAAAGTTGACAATCCGATTGGCGCCGGTGCGCCCGACCCACTGGTCTCCGCCCCGCTTGGCCGGACCGCTGACCAGTATGTCCTGGACTGAGCCTTCCAGCTTCCGCAAATTTTCGCTGCTGATCTCATCCTGGAGGGCCTGAAAAATCCGCAGCCGCTCTTTCTTCACCGCTTCTTCAACCTGGTCGGGAAAGGTCGCCGCCCGGGTTCCGGGACGGGGCGAATACTTGAAAGAATAAACCGTATCGTAGCGCACCCGGCGGATCGCTTCCAGGGTCTGTTGAAAATCTTCATCACTTTCACCGGGAAAGCCGATGATCATATCCGAAGAAAAAGCAATTTCCGGGTTGACGCGGCGCAGCCGCTCCACCTTGTCAAGATAGTCCGCGAGGCTGTACCCCCGCCCCATGCGGGCCAGGACGCGGTCGGAACCGGACTGCAGGGGCAAGTGAATCTGCGGGCAGAGATGATCAAGGTCAGCAAAAGCGGCAATCAACTCAGGGGACATGTCCTTGGGGTGGGAGGTGGTAAAACGGATGCGTTCAATGCCGCGGATTTCATTGACCCGGGCCAGCAGCTGGGGGAAACTGAATTCTCCCTCATTCTGCAGGCCATAGGAATTCACGTTCTGCCCCAAGAGAACCACTTCCCGGATGCCGTTTTCCGCCAGCTGCCGGATTTCCGCCAGGATGGCGGCACTGGAACGACTGTACTCCCGCCCCCGGACATAGGGAACGATGCAGTAGCTGCAAAAGTTGTTGCAGCCCTGCATGATGGTGACAAAAGCGGTCAGGGTTCCGGCGGCATAACGGGGAATAATGTCCAGCGACGGGATGGACGAACGAAAAGCGGTATCCAGCTGCGGCCGGCCGCTGCTTCTGACCTCCCGCACCATGGCCGGCAGGGCGTCGATGGCATGGGTGCCAAATACAATGTCCAGCCCGGGGCATTTTTGCTGCAGCTCCGCTCCCCACTGCTGGGCCACGCAGCCCCCCACAGCCACCACCAGCCGGGAGTTCCGCCGCTTCAGCGGCAGGTAGCGCCCCAGGGCGCTGAACAGCTTCTGTTCCGGCTTCTCGCGCACGCTGCAGGTGTTGATGACAATCAGATCGGCCCGACGGAAATCAGCCACCAAAGCATAGCCTTCCGCGGCGAAAAGGCTTTCCATCTTCTGGGAGTCATTGACGTTCATCTGGCAGCCGTAGGTTTCCAGATAAAGATTCATCGTGACCGTTCCCAGCCGCGGAGGCTTTCCATCACCCGGTAATTGGTTAAATCAAGGTGCAGGGGGGTAATGGAGACATAACCCTCCTGCACCACCTGAAAATCGGAATTTTCTATCTCCACGCCGCCGAGGACGTCACCGCCGATCCAGTAATACTTCCGTCCCCGGGGATCCGTATTTTCGGTCACCGCGTCGGAATAAATCCGCTTGCCCTGGGCGGTAATGCGGTAGCCGGACAGAGCATCCCAGGGGCAGTCGGGAACGTTGACATTCAGCAGGGTATCTTCCGGCATCCCCTGCTGAAAGATATTCACGGCCAGATCGGCGGCTACCCGGGCGGCGGTCTCAAAGTGATGCTCCCGGTCAATAACCAGGGAAACCGCCATGGACGGAATGCCCAGCAGGGTGCCCTCGAAAGCCGCGGCCACCGTGCCCGAGTAGGTAACGTCATCCCCCAGGTTTCCCCCTTTATTGATGCCGGAAACCACCAGGTCGGGGGAACTGCCTTTCATGATCGCGTTCACCGCCAGGTTAACGCAGTCGGTCGGCGTCCCGTCAACGGCGTAAAAGCCCTCCTCCAGCTTCTCAACCCGCAGGGGATTTCTCAAGGTCAGGGAATGGCTGCAGGCGCTCTGCTCCCGGTCCGGAGCCACCACCGTCACCCGTCCCAGGGGAGCCAGGGTTTCCACCAGCACCCGAAGTCCGAACGAGTGAATGCCGTCGTCATTGGAAATGAGGATATTTCTTTTTTTCATCCGTTTGTCATCCGCGGTTTTTGAGCAAACATACCGGCTACCGGTCGTAAACACGACGGTTTTATACGCTGTTTCCCGTTATTAGTCAACGGCTCTGCGTTGAGCCAGGATTGACATTGCTGCTTACTTTACAACGTTCTTTTTTTTATGGTATAGCTGGAAGCTACGCAACATATCATCTCCAACCTATTGGGAACTCCATGAAAAAAATTTGCTTGAACATCTCCGTATCCGGCCTGGCAATCCTGTTCCTGCTCGCGAGCTACGCGCCATCCCGGCTGCTGGCCGGGGAAACCTATGACATCGGCGTCCTGCTGCCGCTCACCGGCTACCGGGAAGCCATCGGCACCATGGAAAAACAGGCCTTTGAGCTGGCGGCCGAAAAGTTCAATCAGGAAGCGGGAAACCATGACCGGCAGCTGAACCTGGTCTTCATTGATTCGGCCGCCACCCCGGAAACAGCAGTCAGGGAAGTCGGCAGGGTTTTGGAGGAAAAGGGTGAAAGCCTGCGGATGTTGACCGGCGGCTGCAGCAGTCCGGCTGCCTGGGCCGTGGCCAAGTACGCCCAGCAGCAGCAGATTCCTTTTTTAATCAGTACCGCGTCCAGCCGCCGGATAACCGGTCAGAACTGGAACTACATCTTTCGCCTTGGTCCACCGGAGGAAGAATATTTCCTGGAACCCATCGCCCGCGCCATTCAGGATGCCGGTGAATACAAAAGCGCGGCCATTATCTATGAAAACAGCATCTGTACAACCGAAACCGCGCGGCGGCTCAAGCAGCTGTGCGGCCGCCTCAAGCTGGACCTCAGCATCTGGTACGGCTACCGCCCGGGACGGAAAAATTTCAAGCGGCTGGGAGAACTGCTGGCCGAAAAACAGCCGGAAATACTGTTGCTGGCCGGCCGGAGCAGCGAAGCCGGCATCATTTTATCCCGGTGCCGGGAAATGGAATCTCCCCCGGCCCTGGTTTTCGGCTGTTCGCCGGATTTTTCCCGGCCGGAGATGTGGGACATCGCCGGGGAAAATGCCGAGGGGCTGAAAACCGTCGTCCTCTGGAAGGATTTTCTGCCCTATGCCGGGGCGGCTGAATTCGCCCGGGAATACAAACTGAATTTCGCCAAAGACCCTGACTACCATGCCGCCGAAGCCTATGCCAGCCTCGAAATCATTGCCGATGTCTTCTCCCGGGCCCAGACTTTTTCCCGCGATGAACTCAGGGATCTGCTGGCCGCGACTGAAATGACGACCGTCTTCGGGCCGGTGCGGTTTATCAGCGATTCCCGCTATACCAACCAGAACCGCCTTGCCGGACACCTGCTTCAATGGCACGAAGGAGTTTTGGAAACGGTTGACCACTGACCCCTCCGAGAACCAACGTCAGGGACCAAACAATTCCTTCACTGCTTGGTCAGGGCCCGGTAAATCCGCGGCAGCTTGTCGGGAAGATCCTTGACATCGGCGATGACCGAATGGTGGACGTCCCCGTACAGGCGGTCCAGATGGGGTGAATTGACCGCGTTGACGGTAATGGCGTGAACGTGAACAAATCTGGACCGGCTTTCCCGGATGGCCGCCCGGCAGTCCTCAATGGCATATTCCTGGTTGTAATCCTGGTCATTCGGCAGCCCGTCGCTTAAAATGACCAGCAGCTTCACCTTGGCCGGAAAGGCAGCCAGCTTGGCGGTGGCGTGCCGGACCGCCGGACCCATGCGGGTATTTTTCTCCGGACGCAGCGCCCCGATGCGGCTTTTCACTTCGTCGTTCAATGATTCATCAAAATCCTTGACCAGAAAAAATTCAGCCGCCAGCCGGCCGGAACCGGAGAAACCGGCAATACTGAAGGCATCCCCCACCCGTTCCAGGGCCTCGCAGAAAAGCACCACCGCCTCCTTCTCCACTCCCAGGATGGTAGCCGTTGAATCAGGCAGCTTGTTTTTGGTTGAGCTGCTGACATCAATCAGGAGATACACCGCCACGTCACGATCAACCTTCAGCCGCTTCCGATACAGGCGGTCGTCAGGGGTAATCTTCATCCGGCGGTCAAGGGCATATTCAATCAGGGCGTCATAGTCAAAGGAATCACCTTCCGGCCAGTGCCGCAGGATCTGCAAACCTTCCGGGCGCAGCAGCTCAAAGTTCCTCCTGATCCGGCGCACCAGGCCGCTGCGGTTGGCCAGCACCTCCGGGTAAAAGGAGGCATCAACCCCCACCCGCCGGTGTTCCAGCAGCTTGACATGATCCCGCAAATAATCCTGCAGCTGCAGGCTCCATTCATCATACCAGAAGGTGGGCACCTTCTCGTCGTCAAGGCTTCCCCGGGCACCGTCTTCCCCGGCCGGGAAACACTGCCGCAGGTCCAGGCCCGAGAGCCGGCGGTGCAGCTCGCGGGAATTGAACCCCTGTTTTTCACCCATGGAAATCAGGCAGTTTTTCAGCATCTCAGGCGTCAGGCTCTGATCGTGTTCCTTGAATAAACGCTTCAAATCCGCCTTGTAAAAATCCAGTCCCGCCTCTTCCAGAACCGCTTTCAGCTGTACCGCCCGTTCATCCTGCTCCCGGGACGCCCGGGCGGCCAGATCAAAGCGCAGCCGACGATCAAAGGGATAGACCGGCGGCCGGAAGCCTTCACCATCCCCGGCTACTCCCGGCACCGCCGCCGTCAAGGGATAGAAGTCACAAACCAGGCCGGCGGCGGCCTCCACCGGCGAAGCCGCCGTTATCTCCCGGTTGAAACGCTGACGCATTTTCAGCAGCATTTCCGACCAGGATTCAGCCGCGGGGACCCCCGCTTCCGGCACCCGCTCAAGAACCAACAGGGCATAAAGAATCTGCCAGAACGACCATGAACCCGAAGCGGCTGTCAGCCGCCGCAGTTCCCGGCTCAACAACAACCTTACCTGTTTGACAAAGCCCGGGTAGGAAGTCGACAAAAAGCGCATCACCCGACCCTGCTCGACAACATTGAGCAGTTCTTCGGCCAGCGGCGGGCAGGGGAAGCCGGAAAGAAAGTATTCCAGATCGTCCCCGGGCCTTCCATCAGGAACATCTTCCCGCCAGTCGCCGCCGGGCATTTCCGCCGGCCGGTATTCATCCTGGAACCGCTGCCAGTCAAAATCAAAGCTGCCAGCCTCCCAGCAGCCCAGCTCCAGGCCGGCCAGCAGCCGGTACAGAAACTGGTTTTCGGCCACGCTTTCCCCCCGGTCCATTTCCCCGGGCAGGTAGATGCGAAAACCATCGGTGCAGGGACCCGGAACATGCCTGCCGCTCCCGGGCAGGTGCTCAAGAGAGCGGACCGTGGCCGCTCCCCCGCTGCGGGCCTGCAGATAACGGCTCAAGGAACTCACCACCGCCGACAGGGGCACCATGGTCTGCAGCTCCCGGCAGGCCTCAACCCCCAGCAGCGATTCCAGGGCCAGGAATCGCGCCTGCTGCTTTTCATGTTTGAAATGCAGGGCCTGGGCAATAAAAAGCGGCAGGGACTCAGCCGACAAGTGGGCCACGCCCTTTTCCATGCCGCGAAAAAAGGGACCGGCCAGGCGATAACTTGTGTTGACCGCCAGCCGCAGTTGATCCACCTGCCAACGGCGGTTCTCCGGCTTGCAGAACAGGATGCCCCGGGAAATCAACGGGGCGAAGCGAATCAGCTCCCGCTCACTGATCTGCTGTTCCAGGGCGGCAACAATCATCTGCAGGTAGGCCAAGGCGCCATACTCTTCTCCCGCCTCCAGCAGGGACAAAAGGGCGTTCATCACCTGCCCCAGGGGATACGGCCCCCAGGGACCGATGGTAACCACAACTTCCCGGGCCAGGCGCAGCAGCGATTCATTCTGGGTTTGAATAATAGAAATGAATTTTTCCGCCACTGAGCGGCCGATCACCGGGGTGATCCGCTTGCCGACCGCCACCGTTTCGGCATACTGATGCTGCCAGCTGGCCGAAACAACCCCCACCAGCTGCAGCAACCCGGCAGCCACGGCTTTTCCCAGTTCCGGCTGGTCGCGCATCCAGTGCAAGCTGCTTTCCACCAGGACACGAACTTCTTCAACCTCCGGCAGCGGTTTTTTTTCTTTCAGCTGGCGAAAAAGCTGGTCGGAAAATTCGGGTTCAAGGAGAAAAAGAGGCTCAAGCAGGGTCAGGTAGTCAAAAGGATCGAGGGGGGTATCGGGATGATCAGGCATGAAGCAGCTACTCAAACATATCGGTTATGATATCCTCGAGGGTTTCCTGCAATCCGGTATCATCGGTAAGGGGTTGAGTTATGGCCGCCCGACAGGCGGCAAGGGGCGTGATGCCCTGGCGGATCAGCTGGGCGGCGTAAATCAACAGCCGGGTGCTGGCCCCTTCGGCAAGGCCCTGCTCCCTGATGTTGCGGATTTTTGCGGCCAGGGACACCAGGCGGCCGGCAATCGCGGCATCGACCCCACTTTCCTGAACCACAATGGCAGCTTCCTCCTCCGCCGGGGGGTAGTCAAATTCCAGGGCCACGAAACGCTGGCGGGTGCTCTGCTTCAAATCCTTCAGGACCGATTGATAGCCGGGATTGTAGGAAATGACCAGCAGGAAATCGGGATGCGCCTTGAGGACCTCGCCGCGCTTGTCAATCGGCAGCAGACGCCGGTCATCGGCCAGCGGGTGAATCACCACCGTGGTATCCTTGCGGGCCTCCACCACCTCATCCAGGTAGCAGATGCCTCCATGGCGGACCGCCAGGGTCAGCGGGCCGTCCATCCACACGGTTTCATCACCGGTCAGCAGGTAGCGACCAACCAGGTCAGCGGCAAAAAGATCCTCGTGGCAGGAAACGGTCACCAGCGGCCGCTGGAGGCGGTAGGCCATATACTCGACAAAACGGGTCTTGCCGCAGCCGGTCGGTCCTTTGAGCATCAGCGGCAGCTTTTCCTGACAGGCCGCCATGAAAAGCTCCACCTCGTTGCTCAACGGCAGGTAGTAAGGCTCCGTGGGAATCAGATAATCTTGGATTTTAGCCGCTTTATCAGTCATTGAATAACCACTGGTCAGAGCTCAGGGTTTTGCCAGTTTTTCAATAATAAATCGCTTTGCGGCGGAAACCACGAAAACCACCCGTTTTTCATCCGCTTCGGCCAGCGATCCAGGTATCTGCCGAATGCTGCCGCAGCCGCAATCGTAAAACCGCAGCTGATGAGTCTGACCGGGACCGGGATCCTCAATCGGTAAAACCATTACATCCTTGGCCCTGGTTTTAGACGACATCTCATCCACAACCATGGTCACCTGACAAAATCCACGGGGGATATAATTACATTGCTGCATGGAAAAATAACCTCAAAAAAATTGACATTAACTTTAACTATCTACCACAAGGGGAATGATTTGACAAGAAATTACGGCTGGGATATATGGCAGAGGTGGGTTTGCAAAGAATCACCTGGAAAAGTCAGCTTCTATCAGGAAACCACCGTTTCCGGGTGGGTGCCAGCTGTCAGTTTTTAACTGTTGTACTTGCAACTTGAAGCTGAATTTTAATTTTTCCACGCCATTAAAATAAGGAAACCTTGACCCCGTTCCCGCCACAACTATATGTCAAATAAACCAAAGATCCTGGTCCTCACTTCAACATTTCCCCGCTGGGATAATGATACTGATCCACCGTTCGTTTATGAGCTTTCACGCCGCCTGACAAAGGATTTCTCCATAACTATTTTAGCTCCCCATTATCCAGGCGCCAGCCGGCATGAAAATCTGGAAGGCATGGAAGTATATCGATTCCGTTATTTTTGGAAAAAATATGAAAAGCTGGCGGGGCAGACCGGCATCCTGCCGACTCTGCGGAAACACAAACTTTACCTGCTGGTTATCCCTTTTTTTCTCTCGGCTCAATTATTATCCCTGCTGCACCTCTGTTTCCGTTTGCGGCCTGACATCATTCACGCCCACTGGCTCATCCCTCAGGGTTTCATGGCCGCCTTGGCGAGCATTTGCACCGGCATCCCATTTGTCGCTACCGCCCACGGTGCCGACGTCTTCGGCCTCAACAGCTGGCTGCCAGAACGACTGAAAGCTTTTACCCTTGCCAAAGCCGGTCACATTACCGTCGTCAGCCACGCCCTTTATCAGAACCTGGCAACCACCCAATTGCACGACAAACTGAGCATTATTCCCATGGGGGTTGACAGCAAACGGTTTTCACCTGCCTTAAGATCTCCAGCCACAAACCGAAAAAATCATCCTGAACTTCTTTTCGTCGGTCGGCTATCGGAAAAAAAAGGGGTTGCCTATCTGCTTCAGGCAATGCCACAAATCATCAAAGCATTCCCCCGTACCCGGTTGTGTTTGGTGGGAGGGGGAGAACTTGCTGAAGCCCTGAAAAAACAGGCGGAAGAATTACAGCTTGGAAATAATATTGAATTTTGCGGGGCTATCCCCAACGCTGAGCTACCGAACTATTACGCTACAGCCGATATTTTTATCGGTCCTTCCATTCAAGCAACGGGAGGTGATACTGAAGGTTTTGGCCTGACTTTCGTAGAAGCTTCATTCTCCGGCTGTCTGGTAATCGGCACCAGGGTCGGCGGCATCGGGGATGTAATCAAGGATGGTGAAACCGGATTTTTAGTACCGGAAAAAGACAGCTCAGCAATTGCCAAAAAAGTGATCTACGCGCTGCGCCACCAGGAAGAAATGCGAGCAATTTGCGAAAATGCCATAGAACAGTGTAAAGACAATTTTGACTGGCAGGTTATCAGCCGGAAATATTCAGACTTATTGAATGAAACTATTGCAGCTATCCATGCGGAACAAAAGCCCTAATTATCAGCTTAAAACTTGCTCGAACATATTTTGATAATTAGCAACCATCCTTTTGAGAGTAAACTTTTCTTTCACTCGTTCCCGGTTGAATTGTCCCATTTTCTGTCTCAAATCAGGAGATTCCGCCAATTCATTTATTCTGGTGGCAAATGCATCAACATTTCCTATCCCACATAAATACCCACCCTTGCCATTAACAACCAGTTCCGGCAATGACGAGCAACCAGTTGCCACTACTGGCAAACCACAGGCCATAGCCTCAAGAACAGCAAGAGGCAACCCTTCTCTAACAGTCGGAAAGATCAAAATATTTGCATCCCGATAAACTTGGGGCATCTGAGCAAATGGGATAGCACCAATATTTTTTAGATTGGGCAAATCAGGAAGAGAATTTTTTGTGCGCAAGCCTTTTGTATAAATAATTTCAATTTCTGGAGCAAGTCGCTTGGCAATCAGTGGCAAAATATCAGCCCCTTTGCGCCGGGTAAGGTTACCACTAAATAATACTCTGATTTTTTTAGCTGGTGATTTTTTTACAGGACAGAACAGATTCTCATCCACTCCGTTATAAATCACCTTAATTTCACCTCTATATCCAAGTTCTTCTCGCACGAGATTAGCGGTAAACTGACTCACACTGGTCACAACTGAAGCAAGCGCCAATGATTTTTTTGTAAAACAACGAAGATCCGTTTTATAATGAATCCTCTGAGGTAAAGAGCTATACGCCATCATGAATTTATCTAGGATAAGATTGTGAAAGGTAATGACTAAAGGGATATTTTTCTTGCTGAAAAAACAGGCATAATCGGGAGTCGTGTGGATGATATCGGCCCGCTCGCCAACAACAATAAATGGCAGAAAAAATGGCAACATGGTCCAATAAGGATTGTAACCACAAAGCCTGTAACCTGGCACCCCACAAGCCAATCTCTGATGAACAATATAGGCACCATTACCGGTAGCCATGGGACTGAAAATAATGCTCATATTGTCAATATCGCATTATAAATGCGCTGGCAGTTATTTGCATCCCTATATTTGAAATAATTATCACGTTTAAGTGCATATCTGGACAGTTCTGCAAAATTACTTAATATATATTTTTCCAAAGATTCAACCAAAGAGTCACAATCTCTGAAAACTTCACCGAATAGTTCACAATTAAAATCAATATACGACCCTCTTTTCAACAAATATTCCTCCCTGTCAAACTGATAGAACAGTACAGGTCTTCCCAAATAAAAGAAATCCCACGCCACACTGGAATAATCTGTAATCAGGAGGGAACTGCTTTTCAGTATTTCTTGTAGGTATTTCCGGTGTAAATTTACGAGACATACTCTCTCAGACGCTTTAATTTTGCCTAAATGACAAAGCATCTTATCATGAATATAAAAACTAAACTTCACATCATGCCTTTCCAGTAATTAT
>JAOZRP010000328.1 GCA_029940125.1 bacterium | reverse complement strand
TATCAGCTATCAGCTATCAGCTATCAGCTATCAGTAGTGGCGGAGGATCCTTGATGATGGAAACACTGGCATTCATCGGTTTGGGACGGGTGGGCAGCGCCCTGGCGGTCTTGTTGTCCCAAGCGGGTTTTCGGGTTGCGGCCGTTTGCGACCGCGACCGGCAAAAAAGTGAAGCGGTTGCCAAACAGCTGGAGAGACCGGTTCAGGTGACCGACGACCCGGCGGTGGCGGCCCGGGCGGCATCGGTGGTTTTTCTTACCGTCCAGGACCGCTATATTGCCCCGCTTTGTGAGCAGCTGGCGGCAGCCGGGGCAGTCGGCAGCGCTCAGTTGGTGGCCCATGTCAGTGGCTCCCTGACCTCGGAAGTCCTGCAGCCGGCGGCTGAACGGGGCGCCGGAATTTTCTCCCTTCATCCCCTGCAAAGCATTGCTGATCCGGCAACGGCGCTGCGGGTGCTGCCGGGTTCTTTTTTCTGTTTTGAAGGAGAGGATGAGGCTTATCCGCTGGCCGGCAGGCTGGTAAAAGCCCTTGAGGGGCGGCTTTTGCGCATTGCCGCCGCTGACAAACCTCTCTACCACGCGGCAGCGGTGGTGGCTTCCAATTTTTTCATTGCCCTGGAATCTCTGGCCATTTCCATGCTGGAGCAGATTGGCGCCGGCGATGCCGAGGCCCGGGACATGCTTTTGCCCCTGGTGCGCGGCAGCCTGGAGAACCTGGCCATGAAAGGTCCGGTGGAAGCGCTCACCGGCCCCATTGTTCGCGGCGACAGCGCTACCATCGCCGGTCACCTGCAGGCTTTGGAGGACAAGATGCCGGCGGTGGTAGAGACCTACAAAACCCTGGCCCGGCTGAATGTGGACCTGGCTGCCCGTAAAAGCGGGGTAACCCTGGCTGATTTTCCCATGTTGAAGGAATCTTTATCTTCATCCTGAAACTGATGCGGATGAACGCTGGTAGAAAAATAACGCTTGGCAGAGGATGTCCGTAAAAAAAGCTTGACAAATTAATCGAAACTGATTAAAAATCTCCGTTCGATGCCTGTAAAATTAAATGATAATCCAACCCCGGCTGTAAAGGTGTAACTTTACAGCCTTTTCCTATTTTTCCCCTGATGAATGTATGACTTCATATTATTTCCCCCCTGAATTTGTCGCTGAATTGCGTGAACGGGTGGATGTGGTTGAAGTTGTGGGTGACTATGTTTCCCTGGTTAAAAGCGGGGCGAACTTCAAGGGCCTTTGCCCGTTTCACGGGGAAAAAACCCCTTCTTTCATGGTGCACCGGGGGAAGGGTATTTATCACTGTTTCGGCTGCGGGGTTGGCGGCGATGCCATTTCCTTTCTTCGCCGAATTGAAAACCTGAGTTATCCGGAAGCCATCTTGCGGCTGGCCGTCCGCTACGGTCTTGACGTGACGCCTTACGAACAGCGGGGACCAGACGCCGCCGGCGCCGAAGAACGGCAGTCGCTGAAAAAGCAGCTGGGTGCGGTTCTGGAGCGTGCCCATGAGTTTTTCCGCCGCCAGCTTCAGCGCCACCTTGACGGCCGGGTGGGAAAATACCTGGAAGAGCGGGGCATCTCGGCGGCAGTTGCCGAGCGGTTTGAACTGGGATATGCCCCTGACGGCTGGGATCACCTGGTAAAAGCAATAAAAAAGCCGGCTGATCTTGACATTGCCGTTCAGGCTGGCTTAATTGTTAAGAAGGACAATGGGAAAACATACGATCGGTTCCGGGACCGGCTGCTTTTTCCCATCCGCGAGGTGACCGGGCGGGTGGTTGGCTTCGGCGGCCGGACCTTGTCGGGAGCGGAGCCAAAATACCTGAATTCCTCTGAATCGCCGCTGTTTCAAAAACGGCGTCTGCTGTACGATCTTTACCATGCCAAGCGGGCGATCGGCGAGCAGAAGGTGGTTTTCATGGTCGAGGGCTACATGGACGCCCTTTCTCTGTATGCCCGGGGCATTGACAACGTGGTGGCCACCCTGGGGACGGCGCTTTCGGTTGAGCACTTGAGCCTGGTGAAGCGTTACGGCGACCGGGTGGCGGTTTTTTTCGATAACGATCAGGCCGGCCTGGCGGCGGCCTTCAGGTCCCTGCCGATTTTTCTCGGGGCCGGTGTTTTCCCGGCCCTGGTGCTGTTGCCTCCCGGGGTGAAGGATCCCGATCAGCTGGCCCGGCAGTTTTCGGCCCAGCAGTTGCAGGAGAAGCTTCAGGATCAGGTGGATCTTTTTGACTACTACCTGGCGGAGCAGGAGAAAAAGGCCCGGGGGCGCAGCTACGGTGAGCGGCTGGCGGTCCTGCGGGAAATTGTTCAGTTGGTATCGGTGGTTCCCGAGCCCAGCCTGGCGGGGATGGCCCTGAGAACGGTTGCCGATCGGTTGCATCTGGCCGAAGAAGTGGTGCTGGAGGTTTTTGGCCGGCAGCGGCAGCGGGGTCGTTTCCGGAAGGAAGATGATTCACGGGCCGTTCCGGATAACGGCACCCAGACGCTGATGGTTGACCCCGAGGACCTGGCGCTGGGAATTTTGAGTCGCTATCCTAAGCTGCTCCAGGATTTTGATCTGGAGGAAGCTTGTTTTGAACAGCCGCTTTCAGCGGTTTTTGTGGAACAGCTGCTCGCGGGTGAGAAGGACGCCACTGATCCGGCCGCGGTCCTGGCTTCCCATCCCCGGCGGGATGAATTGTTGACCCTCTATTCCCGCCTGGCGCTGATGACCCTGCCTGAAGAGGAGCGGGAAGCGGCCCAGGCTTTGGCTGACTGCCTGAAAAAGTTGAAAATCCGTCATTTCCGCCGCCAGGAGCAGGAACTTGACGCTGAAATTGCGGCATGCACGGATACGGCGCGGATGACCGACTTGCTGCGCCGGAAAATGGATATCGTCAGCCGGTACAAAAAATGAAGCGGCGGCTTTGCGGAGCATTCTCAGAGATAGATCTGTGCCTGGTTTTTAGTAAAAATATTAAAGAAAATAAATGGTTAAGCCGAGAGCTGAAAGCTGACAG
>JAOZRP010000043.1 GCA_029940125.1 bacterium | reverse complement strand
TCGATCAGCATCGACATGCCCATACCGCCGCCGACGCACAGGGTGGCCAGCCCCAGGGTCAGGTTCCGGCGCTTCATTTCATGGAGCAGGGAGACGACAATCCTGGCTCCGGTGCAGCCGACCGGGTGTCCCAGCCCGACGCCGGAACCGTTGACGTTAGTGATCTCGCGGTTTAAATCCAGTCCCTTTTCACAGGCCAGGTACTGGGCGGCAAACGCTTCGTTGAGCTCAATCAGTTCGATGTCGGACAGTTTCACGCCGGTTTTCTGCAGCAGTTTGCCGGTGGCCGGCACCGGTCCCCAGCCCATTATTTTCGGATCGCAGCCGGCAACCGCCGAAGAAACAACCTTGGCCAGTATCGGCAGATTCAACTCCCGGGCTTTTTTCCGGCTGGCCAGCAGGCAGACGGCGGCCCCGTCGTTCAAACCGGATGAATTGCCGGCGGTAACCGTGCCGTCCTTGGCAAAAACCGGCCGCAGCTTGGAAAGATCATCCATGGTCAATCCCTTGCGGACATGTTCATCTTCCTTGACCACCAGCGGTTCCCCTCTTTTTTTCGGAATTACCACCGGGATGATTTCCTCGGCAAATTTGCCGCTTTTTATTGCTTGTTCAGCATTGTTGTGGCTGCGCAGGGCGATGATATCCTGTTCCTCGCGGCTGATGTTGTATTTTTTGGCCAGGTTTTCCGCCGTCTGGCCCATGATGTAGCCCGGCGGTTCCAGCAGGGTGGAGCCGGAGTGCAGCATTTCCCACATGGAATCCAGCATGGTCTGATGGCGCAGGCGGGCACCCCAGCGGGCTGAAGGCAGGCAGTAGAAGGCATTGGACATGGATTCCACCCCGCCGGCCAGGATCAGCTCGGCATCACCCAGGAGGATGCGGTTGACTGCCTGGGCCATGGCCTCCATGGCGCTGGCGCACTGGCGCTGGATGGTCACCGCCGGCACATGGTCGGGAATGCCGGCGGCCAGGGCCGCGGTTCTGGCCGTGGTTACTTCATCCGGACACTGGACGCAGTCTCCCAGGATGACGTCGTCAAGAGTTCCCGGATCAACTTCCGGAACCTTGGCCAGGACGCCCTTGATGATCTGGGCAGCCAGTTGATGGGCTCGCACGGTTTTCAATCCCCCACCGAAATCGCCGATGGCACTGCGGCCCATGGCGACAATCACGGCATCATAGTCATTTTTCATGATACTCTCCTTTTGATTGGTTGTGTTGCTGTTTATTCATTGGCTCCGTAGAGCTCCTCAATATCTTTGACAAACTTGTCATAGATGTTCGCCCGCCTGACTTTCAGGGTGGCGGTCATTTCATCGTCGTCATGGTCGAGTTCCTTGGTCAGCAGCCGGAAGCGGCGGATGTTTTCCACCCGGGCGAAACGGTTGTTCACCGCGTCCACTTCCTCCTTGATCAAGGCCCGCACCTTAGGATTGGCAGACAGGTTTTTAAAATTGGTGTAGGGCAGGCGGTGGTCCGTGGCCCACTTGCCGACGTTTTCAAAGTCAATCTGGATCAGGGCCCCCAGGTAGTTGCGGCCTTCGCCGATAACAATGGCTTCCTTGATGTAGGGGCTGACCTTGAGGGCATTTTCAATTTCCGACGGGGCGATGTTTTTACCCCCCGAGGTGATGATGATGTCTTTTTTGCGGTCGATGATGCTCAAATGCCCATCTTCATCCAGGGCAGCCACGTCCCCGGTGTGCAGCCAGCCGTTGACCACCGTTTTCCTGGTGGCTTCCTCGTCCTTGAAGTAGCCGACAAAAATCGGGTCGCCGCGCATCAGCAGCTCGCCGTCGTCGGCAATGGCGAAGTCAATGGTGCTGATGGGCTTGCCCACCGTACCCAGCTTGATGTCCTCGCCCATATGAATGAAAGAGAGGCCGGAAGATTCGGTCATGCCGTAGCCTTCCTTGACCCGGATGCCGATGTCATGAAAGAAGCGCAGCACTTCCGGGCTGACCTTGGCGGCGGCCGAAAAGCAAAAGCGCACTCGGCGCAGGCCGACATAGTTCTGCAGGGCCCGCAGCACCAGCCAGTAGGCCATCCAGTCGGCGATTTTCAAACCCAGGGACAGGGATTGTCCCCGCAGCAGCCTGCCGGCTCGCCGATGGCCGATGTCCATGCAGATAGTGTAGAGCCGGCGCTGCAGGCGGGTTGCTTCCTTGATGTTGATGACAATGGACGATTGCAGCTTCTCCCAGATCCGGGGTACGCCCAGAAAGATGCTGGGGGCGATTTCCCGAAGGTCCGCCTGAATGGTGGCGATGCTTTCCGCAAAGTTAACCGTGTAGCCGACAAAAATCGGCAGGAAAAGGCTGAAGATCTTTTCCGCCACGTGGCACAGGGGCAGGTAGGAAACCACGGAGTCATCCGGCCCGGCGCCGATGGCGTCGATGGAGCCCAGGGTCATGGATTCAATGTTGCGATGGTTGATCATCGCTCCCTTCGGCTTGCCGGTGGTCCCGGAGGTATAGACCATGATGCAGACGTCTTCAACCTGGCCGCTGTTTACCTCCTGGTTGAACCGCTGCGGGTCTTCGGCGTCCAGCTGCCGTCCGAGTTTTTCAACCTCGCTGAAGGCAATGATGCGGTCCCGGGGATAATGCCGCAGGCCTTTCATGTCGATGACGATGATCTTTTCCACCTTGGGCAGCTGGTCCCAGACTTCCATGATCTTGTCGGTCTGCTCCTGGTCTTCGCAGACCACGAAGCGGGCTTCGCAGTGTTCGACCACGTAATGAACTTCCGGGTAGGGACTGGTGGGATAGACGCCCACGGAAATGCCGCCGAGGCAGATGGCGGCCAGATCCGCATAAAGCCATTCCCGCCGGTTTTCACTGATAATCGCCAGCCGGCTGCCGCGGTGGAAGCCAAGGCTCTGCAGACCCAGGGCGAAATGGGCCACGTGGTCGCGGTACTGGTTCCAGGTGACCCGCTGCCAGATGCCCAGATCTTTTTCCCGCAGGGCTACCTGGCTTCCCCTTTTGGAAACCCGCTCCAGGAAAAGCTGTCCCAGGGTTTTTCCGCTCAGCTCAGCCACCGTTTTCTCCGTTTGTAATGTTTGACCTCGTGATAGCTGCGGCGTTCTCCCTGCTGCCCCAGGCCCAGGTAGAATTCCTGGACGTCCTGGTCCTGCAGCAGCCGGTCCACCGGGCCGTCAAGGACAATGCGGCCGTTTTCCATGATGTAGCCGTAGGAACTGACCGAGAGGGCCATCTGGGCGTTCTGTTCCACCAGCAGAATGGTGGTCCCCTCGTGGATGTTGATTTCCTTGATAATGCCGAATATCTCCTCCACCAGCAGGGGGGCAAGCCCCAGGGAGGGTTCGTCGAGCATCATCAGCTTCGGTTTGGCCAGCAGGGCCCGGCTGATGGCCAGCATCTGCTGTTCGCCCCCGGAAAGATACCCGGCCAGCCTCTTGTAGCACTTTTTCAGCGGCGGAAAATAATGGAAGCACTTTTCGATGTCGCGGCGAACTTCCGCCTGGTCGCGACGGATGTAAGCGCCGCAGACCAGGTTCTCCTCGACGGTCAAATCCTCAAAAATGCGTCGTCCTTCCATCACCTGAAAAATCCCCCGCCGCACAATTTCATGGGGTTTCAGGGCCGCCAGGCTCATGCCCTTGAAGTCGATGCTGCCGTCGGTAATCTCACCGTCTTCCAGGGGCAGCAGGCCGCTGATCGCTTTCAGGGTGGTTGATTTGCCAGCGCCGTTGGAGCCCAGCAGGGAAACGATGCTGCCTTCCGGAACCACCAGGGACAGCCCTTTTAACACCAGGATCACATGGTTGTAAATGACTTCAATGTTGTTGATGCTCAGCAGCGGTTGGGATTGTTCCATCTGGATACCGTTTTTCAGCTGAAAAAATCCCCGGGAAAACGGATGGTTTGACATCCGCTTCCCCGGGGGTGTTCAAAGGTTACTGCAGGTAAATCCAGTCGGATGCCGGCACGAATTTGCCGCCTTTGGCGACGAAAACCTTGCCGACGCCGGTGGCATTGAGGTTTTTGAAACTGATTTTGCCGGCAAAACCGCCGGTATCCCAGTTCTGCAGCTGGGGAAGCATGTCTTTCAGGTTCGGTCCGGTGACCGGCAGCCCTTTTTCCCGGCACATTTTGGCCAGCTTGACGAAAACCATGCCGGTGAACCAGCCCTGCATGTAGGAGTTGGGGCGGTACTTGGTTTCCGGGTGATGTTTTTTATTGAATTCCTGGATGGTCTTAATCATCGGCACGTCATTGTGGTACCAGTAGGCATAGGGGTTGACGCCCATGTAGCCCTCGCCGTCGGCTCCCAGTTTGCCCAGCAGCATTTTGGACATGGCCCAGAAGGTGCCCATGAAGGTGGTTTTCATGCCGAAATCCTTGGCGCCGCGGATGATGGCCGGAATCGGCGGCACGACGTAGCCCTGGAAGATGCAGTAGTCCGGGTTGTGGCGTTTGAGGTCAAGGAGCTGGCTGGTGGTGTCCACCGCTCCCACCTTGGTTACTTCCTCGGCGACCACTTCAACCCCAAGCTTCTTAGCCATGGCGCGGGCGTAGGGGATGGGGTCGCGGCCGAATTCGGTGTCGCTGTAAAAGAAGGCCACGGTTGCTTTCTTTCCTTTTGTCTTCGGGTGCTTGGCGATGTATTTCAGCAGGATGCCGAACTGCTGGGCGTAGGTGGGACCAGAGACAAAAGTGTAGGGACTTTTGGCCCGGTCGGCCAGTTCGCTGGAGAAAGAGGTGGAACCGTAGACGATATGGTAGTGATTGTTGATTTCCGGGGCCAGGGCTTTGCCTTCGCCGGTGGACTCGCCGTAGTTCATCACCGGTTTTTCCTTGGCCATCAGCTTTTTGAAGGAAGCAATGGCCCGTTTCAAATCGTAGCCGGTGTCTTCGAAGATGTACTCAATTTTCATGCCGTCAACCCCACCCTGTTCGTTGGCCCAGGCCAGGTAGTCCGCCAGGCCCTGGTGGATATGCTTGCCGGCAAAGGCGAAGCGGCCGGTCAACGGCTGCTGGGCGGTTATCTTGATGGTTTCAGCCGCCCGGGATGGTGGTGCCGCCGCCAGGCAGATGCATAGGGCCAGTACCGCACATAAGGTCAGTTTCAGGTAGCGCATTTTTTCCTCCTCTCGTTGGGTGTTTATGGCTTCTTTAGTATGAAGCCATCAATGTTTAAATGGCCAGAGCCGGAAGTAATTTTTGATCCGGCACCAGATTTCCGCCAGACCATGGGGCTCAAAAACCAGGAAAACCACAATCAGGAGACCGAAAACCACGGTCTGCAGGGGATACAGATAAGCCATCGCCTCCGGTTTGAACTGCTCGAAAAATTTCAGGGCGGTCTGCAGCACTTCCGGGATCAGGGTCATGAAGATGGCCCCGAAAATTGACCCGAGGATGTTTCCCAGGCCGCCGACGATGATCATGGCCAGGTAGCGAATGCTTTCGTGCAGGGGAAAATGCTCCGGGGTAATGGTTTTCAGGTGGCTGACCCAGAGGCAGCCGGCCATGCCGGCGATGAAGGAACTGCTGGCAAAGGCGTAAAGCTTGTAGCGAAAAAGATTGATGCCCATCAGTTCGGCCGAGATGTCACGGTCGCGGATGGCGATGAAGGCCCGGCCAACCCGGGTGCGGAAAAGGTTCCGGGCCGCGGTCGCGGTCAGGATGATGACCGGCAGCACCAGCCAGTAGAAGCCGAATTCTCCATCGATTTTCAGGCCGAAAATGCTGGGCGGCGGGACGTTCAGGCCCCGGATGCCGCCGGTAACCGATTCCCAGTGGACAAAAATAAATTCAAAAATGACTTGGGCCGCCAGGGTGGTGATGCAGAGGTAGAGGCCTTTCATCCGCATGGACGGCGCCCCGACCAGGATGCCGAAAAAGGCTGACATGAGTCCGGCCAGAGGCAGGCAGATGAGGAACGGCAGGCCGAGATGGTTGGTGAGCACGGCCGAGGTGTAGGCGCCGATGCCGACAAAACCCGCGTGTCCCAGGGAGATCTGCCCGGCGGCGCCGGTAAGGATGTTGAGGCCGATGGCGGCGACAATGGCAATCCCGGTGAGGTTGGCCATGTAGAGCAGGTAGTCGCTGGCGATGAAGGGAAAGATCAGCAGCAGCACGAACAGCACCCCGAGCCAGAATCGGCTGGTGGTGCTGCGGAAAACGGCCTCATCCGCCGCGTAGGTTTCCTTGAAATCACCGATGCGCATGGATTGCTTGCACTCCTACAGCCTTTCAATTTCCCGCCGGCCGAAGAGGCCGTAGGGTTTCACCATCAGGATGACCACCAGGATAATAAAGGGCACCACATCCTTGACGCCGCCGTTGAAATACGGGTCCAGGTAGCCGCCGGCAATATTTTCCAGGATGCCGACGATAAAGCCGCCCAGCACCGCCCCGCCAATGGAATCAAGGCCGCCGAGGATGACCACCGGAAAGATCTTGAGGCCGATGCTGCCGAGGTTGGGCTGCACGCCGCCGATGTTGCCGATGATCAGCCCGCCCAGAGAAGCGGCAATTGCTCCCAGGGCCCAGGCGGTGGTGAACATGGTCCGGACGTTGATGCCCATGGAATAGGAAGCCATCTGATCGCCGGCCGTGGCCCGCATGGCGATGCCGATTTTTGAGTATTTGAAAAAAACCGCAAAAAGGGCAACGGTGACCATGGCGACCACGAAACCCCAGAACAGGTTTGAGCGGATAATGACGTCTCCGAGGATGATGGGGGAGCGGGGGAAAAGCGGGGGAAAGCTTTTGAAGTCGGAGGACCAGATGATTTCGGCAAAGCCGGTGAGAATGGAACTCAAACCGATGGTGACCATGACGATGCTGATGGTCGGCTGCCCCAGCATGTGGCGCAGGATGGAAAATTCCACCAGCATGCCCAGCAGGGCGGCGCCGGCCATCACCATGATGAAGGCGGGGATTGCCGGCCAGCCGAGCATGACGGTAAAAGTGTAGAAAATGTAGGCCCCGATCATCATGAATTCGCCGGTGGCGAAATTGATGATGCTGGTGGCTTTGTAGATGAGGACAAAGCCGAGGGCAATCAGGGCGTAGATGCCGCCAACGGCAATGCCGCTGGTAAGAAGGATCAGGAAAATGTTCATGAATTTCCCGCCGCCACCGCCTGTTTCGTTCCCAGGTAAGCCTTGATGACTTCCGGATGGGACTGGACGCTCTCCGGGGTTCCCGTGGTGATTTCCTGGCCGAAATTGACTACCATGACCCGGTTGGAGATGTCCATGACCATATGGATGTCATGTTCGATGATAATGATAGTGATGCCCCATTCTTCCTGGATGTCGAGAATGAAGCGGGCCATATCCTCGGTCTCTTCGGCATTCATGCCGGCCACCGGTTCATCCATCAGCAGCACCCTGGGCCGCATGGCCAGGGCCCGGGCCAGTTCAACCCTTTTCTGCAGCCCGTAGGCCAGGGCGCTGACCGGTTGCTTGCGGATGTGTTCTATTTCCAGGAAATCAATGATTTTGTCCTCAATTTCAGCCCGCAGCCGCATTTCTTCACGGTGGGCGCTGCCCCAGTAGAAGGCAGCAGCCAGCAGGCCCGTCTGCAGGTAGCTGTGGGCGCCAAGCTTGATGTTGTCAAGAACGGTCATACCCCGGAACAGGGCGATGTTCTGGAAGGTGCGGGCCATGCCCATGGCCGCCCGCCGGTCGGGAGACAACGAGGAGATATCCTGACCGTCCAGCCTGATGGTGCCGTGATCCTGAAGGTAGAAACCGCCGAGGCAGTTGAGAATGGAAGTTTTGCCGGCCCCGTTGGGACCGATGATGGCAAAAATTTCACCATCGTCAACGGAAAAACTGATGTCGTGAAGTACCTGCAGGCCGCCGAAGGAGAGATTCAGGTTGTCAGCTTGCAGTAGAGTCAAGGATGTTTCCTGTCATGAATAATATGGGTAAAAAGTTGCCGGCGAATGACTTAAAATAGTCTTTCCCTGATCATAGCGATAAGGCTTAATGAATAACTGTTCAACTAGCATCCCTGAAATATTATTGTCAAGATAAAAAAACGTTTTATTGGATGTTGTTCCAGGAAAAAGCGGCTTCAGGAACTGGAGTTGCTTCCCGGTTGCAGCTGGCGGTTGGCAGGCCAAAAAACAGCTTTCATGAAGCGGAACATTTTCTTCAGAAACCACAGGCTCCTGCATTATTCCATAACCGGAAATGGAACAAGAATGAAATGGAAAAAATGAATCAGGTCAGTAAACCAAGCCACAAGGCATAGGTGAACGCGGACATGATGGTGCTGAAAGAAACGGCGGCAACCGCCAGGTCCACTTCACCGCCCATTTCCTGGGCCATGACAAAGGTCAGGGTGGCGGTGGGGGCGCCCAGCAGGATTAAACCGGGAACCATGGCCCTGGTCTGCAGGCCGGCAAGATAGTAGAGCAGCAGCCCGAGGCCGGGCAGGGCCATCAGCTTCAAGAAAGCGGACAAGGCGGCGAGGGAAAACCAGCGGCGCAGCAGGCCGGGGGAGAGCGAAGCCCCGATCAGCAAAAGCCCCATGGGCAGGGCCAGGCCGCTGAGAATCTGCAGGAAGCGGTCGATGATGACCGGCAGGTGGACCCCGCCCAGGTTGAAGATCATGCCGCCGGTAGCGGCCAGGATGACCGGGTTGAAAACAACCCGGGAAAACATGCCCCATCCTTTGTTTTTCTTTTCCGAACTGCCGTAAAAATGCAGGAGCAGGACGGCCAGGCAGTTCTGCAGCAGCATTAAAAATCCCACCAGCATGCTGGCCACAGAAAAATCAGCCTCACTCAGATAGTAGAAAGCTACTGCCAGGCCGATATACCCCAGGTTGCCGTGAATGGCCGCCTGGGCGAAGGTTCCCTTGACCGGTCCGGAAACCGCCTCCCGCCGGCAATTGAACATCCAGGTCAGCAGGACGATGATCAGCACCGCGGCCATGGTCATCAGCACCAGCCTAAGATCAAACTGTTCTTTCAGCGAAGCCCGGGTCAGGGCCCGGAAAACCAGGGCCGGGATGGCCAGGTGGAAAACCAGGCGGTTGGCCGGGGCGGTGAACTGAGGTTCCATGAATCCCAGCCTCCGGGCCCCGGTACCGAGGAAGATGAGCATGAAAATGGGGATGATGGTGACAATAACCTGGTGCATGAAAAAAGTGCCTTCGTTATGACATTGGTTTGCTGGCCGCCGCGGGTTGTCTGCCGGAATTACCTGTCGGCATCGAAGAATTTTTTATACTTTCCGTAGCCTTCTTTTTCCAGGTCCTCCACCGGGATAAAGCGGAGGCTGGCCGAGTTGATGCAGTAGCGCCGGCCGGTTGGCGGTGGGCCGTCGTTGAAAACATGGCCTAAGTGGGAGTCCCCGTCCCGGCTGCGGACTTCAGTGCGGACACTGAACAGGCTCCGATCTTCCTTTTCAACGATATGTTCCGCTTCCAGGGGACGGGTAAAGCTGGGCCAGCCGGTGCCGGAATCGAATTTGTCCAAGGAACTGAACAGCGGTTCCCCGGAAACGACGTCCACGTAAATTCCCGGCCTTTTGTTGTTCCAGTACTGGTTGTCAAAAGGCGGTTCGGTGCCGTCTTCCTGGGTGACCTGGTACTGCCGCGGGGTCAGCTGCTTTTTCAATGTTTCCTGCGGCGGCCGCTGGTATTTCTCTGTGCTCTTGCTGCTCTTCTCCGTCTGGTCGCCGCTTTTCCAGACGCGGTCGAGGAACTGGTCCCGCCGGGAATGGGAGCGGTAAAAGCGATAATCAACCTGGTTTTTTTGATAATAGTGCTGGTGATAGGTCTCCGCCGGATAGAAGGTGCCGGCCGGGAGGATTCTGGTGACAATCGGCTTCTTAAAGCGGTGGGAATCTTCCAGGGCCCGGCGGGATTTTTCCGCTGCCAGCCGCTGGGCTTCGCTGTGATAGAAGATTGCCGTCGCGTACTGGGAACCCCGGTCGACGAACTGGCCGCCGGCGTCGGTGGGGTCTACCTGCTGCCAATATTTGTCCAGCAATTCTGCGTAGCTGATCTGCCGGGGGTCGAAAGTGATCTGCACCGCTTCCAGGTGGCCGGTGGTGCCGGTGGACACTTCCGCATAGGTTGGGTTTGGGGTGTCTCCGCCGGTGTACCCGGAAATCACCTTAACAACGCCTTCGAGCTGGTCGAAGGGGTGTTCCATGCACCAGAAGCAGCCGCCGGCAAAGGTGGCGATTTCCTTCTCCGGCTGCTGGGCGCGGGCCTGGCGGACAGTTGCCAGGGATATTATGACTGCTAGTAGCAAAGTCAATATTTTAATAACCATGTTTCCTCTCCTGCCGTTGTTATCTCAGTTCAGGAACAGACAAAGGCGGCTGTTTGGCCCGTTGACGTATCTTATTGATAGTTGCCAGAACTTTCGGAAGGCTGACCAGCCGCTTTTCCAGCCGCCGCTTGCCGGGGAAGTTGAGCAGGGAGACGCCCAGCAGGATGGTGATAATGCCCTGGCCGGGCAGAAACAGCATGGCCGTTCCGGCCAGCAGAAGCATCCCGCCGAGAATGTTTTTGCCGATCATCGCGCTCCAGTAGCAAACGGGGTGGCGGTTGAGACGGTGATCCTGTTTCCGGGTAAAATAGTCCGGCGGCATCCGGATGAGCAGCAGGGGAACCAGGACCAGGGTGCCGATAAACGCTGCCGCCGAGGCGGCGGTCAGCCACCAGCAGAAAGATTCATGGGCTTTCAGCCAGGCAAGAATATCAACAACCGGTTCAGGCATGAGCGTGTCACGTATCTGCCGTGGGCATTCAGGATGCAGGCGGTGCGCTGCTAGGACAAGTTTTTAACAATCATCTGCAGTGATCGCTTCTTCGGGCTGCGTCCCGATTTCAGCGCGTAGCCGACTGGGACGACGGCCATGAATTCACCGGCCGGCTCCCCCAGAAATTCCAGCACCTCATCCTTGAGCAGGAAGAGAATTCCCAGCCAGACCGAGGCCAGGCCTATCGAGGTGGCGGCCAGGAGAAGGTTCTGCACGGCGGCGGCTGAACTCTGAATTTCCATGGTGCGAAAAAAATCATAGGCGATTTTTTTATCGATTTTAAAAAGATCGGTGCCGTGTTCGATCAGTTCGCCGGTATTGGCCACCGCGATTACCACCGGGGCGCTGGCAATGCTGCGGGAGGCCATGCGCAGCAGGGCCGTTGACGGCCGGGGGAATTCGGCCGCCCGGGAGCTGACCAGCCTGGCCAGTTCCTGCTTTTTCTGCCCCCTGACGACAATGAAGCGCCAGGACTGCTGGTTGTGGGCCGAAGGAGCCTGGTTGGCGGCCTGGAGGATGGTGTGGATGTCGGCGTCGTCAACCGGCCGGTCCGTAAACATCCTGATGCTGCGCCGATTGTTGATGGTTTCCAGGGTCTGGTTGCTGTTCAT
>JAOZRP010000327.1 GCA_029940125.1 bacterium | reverse complement strand
CGACGCTTGATTCCCAAAGGTCAGCATCCTGGTCGGCAAGACCAAGGTATTCCCGATCAGGTCTGGCCTGGAGTTTCAGGCCGCTGCCAACGACATTAGCAACCACGGTATTGACCGCCCCGGCCGCCAAAGGAGCATTGCGCAAAAGATCCCGGCTGCGGGCTCTCAGGGTTTCCAGGTCAGGAAGAATTTCGCCATCGGCATCGGCCCCGCCGGGAAGCCAGGATCTGGTAGCCCGGCGGTCCTTGCTGGCTCCAACGTAACGGGCCTGCATCTCCAACAAAGCCCGGGAACCCAGGCGAGCCAAGGCTTTTTGGGGATTTATCCAGGCAATCAGCCGGTCAATGGTCGTTTCCCGAACTACAATCTGCCGACCAGCTATATTTACGGCTTTCGAAAAACTCATACCGGCACCACTCCCCGAACGCGGATGCCACGCCGGGAAAGGCGCTCGACCATGCGGTTCCAGTAGATGATGTTTTTGCGGATCTCGACCGCATCAGCCCGGGTAACCGAACGTTTATGATCGCCGGTATCAACTTGGTAGGACTGACCCTTGGTCACTGCCTGATCAGCGGCAATCCAGGAAGCCAGTTGGGTTTCAGCTTGTTCGAGGGTAATTCCAGGCACAGGTAACTTCTCCAAGAGAGTTGTGGAAGATGTTACCCGTAATAGTAGGACGAATTGGGAAGGTTGGTAAGGGAGCTATTGCCGGCTATTGCTGGTATCTGCAGAAAAAAGCCACATCCACATTAAACTTTTAACGGTTTTTCCGATTTAAAAACAAATTGCCCCATTAGAAACATACATTTAATGGTCTCATAAAAAGTCCGAATTTCCCGCTTCATTCGTACCCAAAATAGCCCGCAATAAAATTGCAATTGAACAGATTTTAAGTTGAAAAACATATCACCCCGTGCTATAGTTTGGGTATGATAAATTTGATGACCAGACAATTTTCAAAATGGGTATCAAAGCAAAAAATCCCAAATAATGAACTTGCTACAGCTTTAGCAGAAATTCAAGCTGGAAATTATGAAGCGAATCTGGGTGGACATATTTACAAAAAGAGAATTCATTTCGAGGGCAAAGGAAAGAGTGGCAGCGGCCGGACGATCGTTTGCTTTAAAAAAGATGACAGGGCTATTTTTATTCATGGTTTTGCCAAAAATGAAAAATCAAATTTATCAAAAAAAGAACTTTTTGCTTTGAAAGAATTTTCAAAAATTTTACTTGGATTGTCGATAGAAGAATTAAATATAGCCCTAGAAAATGGAGATTTTATAGAGGTGAAGTAATGAGAAAATCCATTGCAGAATCAATTACGAACACGGTTAAAGATTTAAACAAAAGCGGACTGGTTGATAATATCACCATGAAGAATATTGAAAACCTTTGTCTTCCTGATGTCCAGGAATACACTCCTGAGAAAATCGTATCCATCAGGAAGAAATTGAGGCTCAGCCAAGCTGCGCTGGCCAGCATTTTCAATATTAGTCCTTCAACGGTTCAAAAATGGGAACAAGGCAACAAAAAGCCTACAGGTGCATCACAAAAATTGCTAGATATTATTGAACGTAAGGGAATAGAAGCACTCATATAAAAGAGCGCGATCCGGCAGGAAAAAATTCCAAACAATGCCTCGCTTGCTAAACCGGAGCTATTTTTGTTCCCCCAGCCACTTGATCTCACGTACAAATCCATCACCGTCGAATTTCAGTAGATACATCTGCTTGTGGCCGTATTTTTCGATAATATACAACCACTCCTCCACAATGCGGTATTCCCCTACACGTTTATTGTCAACACCGACAATTTCGCGGGATACCGGCTGGCCACAGGCCGCCAAGATCTCGTACTTGTGATCCCCGGTCGTGACAATCTTATTCTCGCAATGCATGCCCCCGCGCGCGAATACCAGCCCCTCTGACAATACTAAGGCAACCACGAACACCATCATGATTTTTTTCATCTCACACCTCCTTAAAGGAAAAATGTTCAAGCATCAAAGAATAATTCTCCCCGTCAAATTGTCCATATATTTTCAGACCGCCGGGAACCATCTCCCGGTATGTAACCGTTGCCGGAGCGTCGTCAAGATAGTCACATAAGAGCCTATCACCAACTTTAATATCAAGAGGATTAACATCCCTAATGCTTCTTATCATCCTGACACCTTTTTCCTTATCCGGAAAATTGTAATAATTCCTCAACGCCTGCTCGATCAGGCGGCCACCGTTTTTACGTGACCGCAGCCAGGTGACAATATCACGAGGCAGGCGACAATTATAATGTATTCTGGTAATCCCCTGAGGGCGGCCACGCCCCCGGGTCTTTTTGGTACTCATGGGATAGCCTCAAATCGCAGATCAGCTTCATGATCAATGAAAGCATCTTCCTCATCCGCAGCCAGCTCGAGATGGAACAAATATGATTCCAAGCTATAAGGATCTTCTTCATCCAGCATCTGCTCCAGTTTTTTATAAATATGATAGGTAAAATCATCATCTTCCATGGCAATATCCTTAAAATACTTCATTGCCACGTGAAGATACCCCACCCCTTTTTCAGCCTTCATAAATTTTTCACGCGCGCTCAAGTTCTTCATTTTCAGCTCCTTTCAGTTTGTAAGATTCCATTCTTCCTTAGCCTGAACAAAACCAACCCATTCACCATTGCGGCCAAGGCCGCGATTAGCCATCTCTTTACGGGCTAATTCCTGGGGGTTGAGGGTGCCATCTGCAAGTTGCAGCAGCAACTCTGTATGAACCATATTAAAAACATATTCCGGGTTGAGATCATCAGATTCGTAAGTTTTATTTTCCTGCATTTTCCCCTCCTTGAAAGCTGTTAAACAACGATATCTATTACTTTGTTTTGTAGCTCTGCCGGAGCGATTAATCAAGTCATTTCAAGCTTAAATTGCTGTTTTTATTGATTTATTTTATGTTTTTCAAAAAGAATCACTGCAGCCAAAACTCAGGATCAATGGTAATCGAGTCCAAGTATTTTTCCAGGGAAACAGC
>JAOZRP010000326.1 GCA_029940125.1 bacterium | reverse complement strand
TCGTGAGGCGGCAGATTGCTCAATGACAGGGTCACTTCCGCGCTGCCGGGAGTGGTCGTTACCAATACCGAGGTTGACGGATTGGGATTGGTAACATTGACCCGCTGCACATCCTGGCTCAACCGGCCCTCTTCATCGACTACCGTCAGCATGACATTCCACAAACCGGTATGAGTAAATGTTTTTGAAACAGTCTGGCCGGTCAGCAGGCCCGGTTCGTCATTAATATTCCAGCGATATTGAAACGTACCGGCGGTACCAGCGGCAGTAGCCACCAGGTTGGCCGTTGTCCCCACCTCGAGATTAATCACGGGGATGCTGGCCGCAACACCATTGATGCTGGTGATCTCGGCCACCGGATCGACCCCAAGGCCGAAAGCAGCAGGAACGACGGCGTTCAAAGCCGCCACCCGTGCCGCGTCATACCCCAGAAATTCCCAGCGTTGGGGATTCCGGGTCTGGTTAGCGGCGGAAAAGTCAATGGTAAACGGAGTGCCCAGATGATTCCAGGCCAGGGCCGTGGCCCGGACATCACCGGCATCGTTCCAGGAAACAGTCAGCGGTTCATCAATGCCGTCACTGATCCTTTTTGCCGTCCCCAGCAGGGAGAGGTTGCCATTAAACACTCCGGCACTGCCGCCATGGCAGTCACTGCAGCCATAGGCGGTTACCTGCCCCTGGGCATCCCGGTCCGGAGCGCCAAGGGCGTAGTTTGCTCCGCCGGAAAGCCCGACCCCACTGCGGATAGGCATGATATTATGCACCACCAGGAAAGGCCGGGACTCCAGGTCCAGGCGAGGCTGATAACCGGCATTGAGACCGTTAAGCACCGCCTGGAAGGCATCGATTTCCGTACCGTTGCTGAACAGGATGCTGCCGTCCTGACTGGCCAGCTGCCATTCATCGCGGGAATCAAGGGCGGAAACTCCGGGCAAGCCGCTGGCCACCCGGTCATTGCCACCATTGACATAGTCAAAACTGAATTGATCCTTGATGGTGCGTTGGAAGAAAGGATCGCCGATCACGGTATAACCGGCATTGAGATCACCGGTATGGAAGCCGTCGCCGTTGGCATCGGCGCTGCCGACATTGTCCCAGTAACTGGAGGTCACGTAGTTAAAGGGGAAAATCTGCCGGCGCCAGGCGGGATTCGGCTGGCCGTCGATGACTTTGACAGCGGTATTTTCTTTCCAGGTATAAGCCAGCTGGACAACCTCTCCTGGCGGAGTCTGATCCGGCGGCAGGCCGGTAAAGTTGTAATAGCGGCCGCCGGTGCTGTAATCCACCAGGCGGGCGGCCGTATAACGTTTCTGCACATGGCAGGCGGTACAGGACAGCACATCCAGATGGTTGCCCACAAAGGTTTCTTCGGTGCCGGAGGCATCGGCAATCCGCCGGGCGGTGGGCACGATGTTGGCCAGCAGGCCGGCCTGGGCGTGGCGAACCTGCATTTCCGGGGGAGCGAAGTCAAGAAAATCCTGCTGACCGTCATCATTCAGATCGCCATAACGGACATGGCAGTCTTCGCAGAGTTTTACCGTTCCATCGGCAGCCGAAGGATATTTTAACGCATCAAACCCCTTGCCGGGACTGTGCAGGTAGTTGTCCGCCGCCGGGTTGTAAGACTGGGTTTTACCCGTGCGGGAATGGCAGCCGCCGCAGCCCATGAACTTATGCACTTCATCGCGGCGCCAGGTGGCGCCTCTTTTCAGCATATCGTTCCGATACAGGGCCGGTTTCCGGTTGGCAGCCAGCAGAGGATCGGGATTAGTGGGATCATCACTGGGCACCGCCCTGGCGCTGTAGAAATGTCCCTGCCAGAGATCGCCGCTCACCACTTCATTTTCATGCATGATCATCTCAGGCATGTGACAGGCCAGGCAGTTTTCGGAAGGGGGCAGGCCGGCAAGGCGCTGGGTAAAATTAACATTTAAATACAGTTGATTGCTGCCATCCCGGGCAACATACGTTGTTCGATAATCAAGCCGGGGGGGATCAGTACCATCCACCACTGCCAGCCCGGCGCCCACCGGGGCTGCCGCCCCAAAACGGGCCGCTCCCCGAATTTCGGCATTGCGGGCCAGGTTGTCATAGCCTTCCAGGTGGCAGACAAGGCAGTCAACGTCAAGAATACCGTTGGCAGCCCAGTCGCCCCGGACAACCGCACCGCTTTCCACGTAAAAATCCCAGGAATTCAACGGTACGCTGCCGCCGTCCAGGGCCGCCGCCCGCGCCGGATCATCCAGATCCAAGCTGGCAAAGCCGGCAAAACCAAAGGGATTTTCCACTCCCGGGCCGCCGCCTACATGGCAGCTGCCGCACTCGCGGATAAATTCAAAAACCCCCAGGTCAACCCGGGCGGTAAATTCAGCTTCATTGGTAAAAGTCGCGGCCAGATCCGACAGCTGGCGGTTGGTGGTGGGGCACCAGTTGCCCAACATCCCCGGGCCGGAAACCCACGGCCGGGAGGGATCAAGGGCGCCGCGGGCCAAGGGGGTGCCCGAAGCGTCAAACATGTCGGCCATCCGCAGGCCGGAATGGAAGTTTCCCCAATGGTTTTCAGCAATCCCGGCATGGCAGGCACCACAGGTCAAACTCGGCCGGTAGGCCGGCAAATCATCATAAAAACCATCGCCTGGATCGTCGCCGCTGGTAATGACGCTCTCCACTCCAGCCACTTTTGTCCGCAGGTAAATGCGGTCGTGGGCCGTTTCATGCCAGGCGGCCGCTCCCGGGTGACAGGCGGCGCAAAAAACATCGCTGCCGGCCATGCCGGCGGCAATGGCGGCGGTCACGGCCGGGTCGCTGCTCCCATGGCAGGTGGCACAATCCAGACCATGGGCGGCGTGCTCCGAGACAATAGAGCCCGAATGACAGCGAAGACAATCGCCCGAAGGCACCATGGCGTGGTCATGGGCGGCGGCGTGATCAGTCACCCCGTGGCAGGATTGACAATCCACATCCGTACCCGCCATGCCGGTAGCAATGGCATTCACCACCAAAGGATCACTGCTGTTATGGCAGGTGGC
>JAOZRP010000325.1 GCA_029940125.1 bacterium | reverse complement strand
CCGGAACATCCTGATACCCTGATTTGGGTTGCGGGCCTTACGCCCGCGTCAGAGGGCTTGAGGTTTTCAGACAGGAACGAGAACAATGATTAATGAAAAGCTGGAAAATGAACGGCGGGGCATTACCGACCGTCGCTACCTGACCTGTGAAAAATATGGCGACGTCTTTGAGGTCAAGGACGGCCTGGCCTGCCGCCACCCCAAGGAAACCTGCAAGTATCGCTTGTCGTGTCCCATTTACCAGATCGGACAGAACAGCTGATATGGACGGGAAAGGTGTCGCCGGAAATCGAAGCCGGGCTAAACTGCTGATGGTGCAGGGAACCGGATCAAGCGTCGGCAAAAGCGTCCTGGTGGCCGGTTTGTGCCGCTATTTTGCTCGTCAGGGAATAGCTGTTGCTCCCTTCAAGTCCCAGAATATGGCTCTCAATTCCTTCATTACTTCCGAGGGCCATGAAATGGGACGGGCGCAGGTGGTGCAGGCGGAGGCCTGTGGACTGGCCCCCCATGTTCACATGAACCCGGTGCTGATCAAGCCCAACAGCGATGTCGGCGCCCAGGTGATTATCCACGGGGTGCCGATCGGCAACATGTCGGCGGCGGAGTACCACCAGTACAAGGCAAAAGCCTGGGAAGCGGTGCAAAAGAGCTTTGCCTTTCTGCAGGACCGTTATGAGCTGATTATTATTGAAGGGGCGGGAAGCCCGGCGGAGATCAACCTGCGCGACCATGACATCGTCAACATGGGTCTGGCCACCCGGGTCGGGGCGCCGGTCCTGCTGGCGGGAGATATTGACAAGGGCGGCGTCTTTGCCTCGCTGGTCGGGACCATGGAACTGCTGGCTCCGGAGGAGCGCGCCCTGATCAAGGGTTTTGTCATCAACAAGTTTCGCGGTGACCGCCGACTGCTGGAGCCGGGCCTGGAGATGATTTCCCGCCGCTGCCGGGTGCCTTTTGTCGGGGTGGTGCCCTATTTTCGCGATCTGTACCTGCCCGAGGAAGACGGGGTGGCGGTGGAAGAATACGGCCGTGGTATCGGACCGGGCGGGTCCTCCGGGGCTGAAAAACTGCTGATTGCGGTCATCAAGCTGCCCCATATCTCGAACTTTACCGATTTTGATCCCCTGGGGCAGGAAGCGGATGTGCAGTTGGACTACCTGCACCCGGAGGAAGACTTTTCCGCTTACGACCTGGTGATTCTTCCCGGCAGCAAAAACACCCTGGATGATCTGCAGCAGCTTGTCCAGGTGGGATGTGACCGCCGCCTGGCGGCTTTTGCCGCCGCCGGCGGCGCGGTGGCCGGCATCTGCGGCGGCTACCAGATGCTGGGAACCGTGATCAAGGATCCCCATCAGGTGGAAACTCGCCTGGGAAAAATCGCGGGACTGGGACTTCTGGCGGTGGAGACCGAACTGGCTCCGGAGAAGGTGACGGTCCAGAGCGCCGGCGAGCTGGCCGCCGACTGCTGGCCGGCCCTGGCCGGGCTCAGGGTTTCCGGCTATGAAATCCATATGGGCCGCACCCGGCTGCTGGCTGCCGCCCGGCCGCTGCTGCGGGTGGCGGGAAGCGGCGACGAAGCCGACTGCCATGACGACGGGGCTGTGAATGAGGAGGGTACGGTGTGGGGCACCTACTTCCATGGCCTTTTCGACAACGATGATTTTCGCCGCCGCTACCTGAACCTGCTGAAGCAAAGCCGTTTCGGCGAGCAGGCGGAATCCCTGCCGGCTGCTTCCTTCGCGGCCCGAAAGGAAAAAGGCCTGGATGCCCTGGCCGACCTGCTGGCGGAATCTCTGGACATGCCGGCAATAAAAACCATTATTGAGCGTAGTTGAATGTCCAAAACCGCCTGGTATTTTATTCTGTTGTCCGTCCTTATCGTGGTGATTGTCATGGTTGCCGCGGCAATGGGAGCCGCCCACCTTTCCCTGTCGGAAGTGGCGAAGGCGCTGGCTGCCGGGCTGCCGGGAGGCAGACATTTTTTGCGGGGGGAAGCGGTTCCCCTGAGCCATCACCTGATTGTCTGGGATGTGCGGCTGCCCCGCATTATCGTGGCCCTGCTGGTCGGGGCCTCCCTGGGCATGGCCGGGGCGGTGTTCCAGGGCCTGCTGCTGAATCCCCTCGCTGATCCCTTTACCATCGGGGTTTCCGCCGGGGCGGCCTTCGGAGCGACCATTGCCATCATTCTCCAGGGAGTGATCGTCGGCCTGCCTTTATTGCACAACTTTGGAATTGTTCCCTTCTTCGCCTTTGCCGGGGCGCTGCTTTCTCTGTTTATTGTTTATTTCATCGCTAAAAGCGAGGGCCGGCTGCTGCCGGAAAGCCTGATTCTTGCCGGGGTGATCGTGGCTTCCTTTTTGTCGGCTCTGATCAGCTTCTGCAAAAGCATCGCCGGGGACAACCTGTCGGCCATCGTCTTCTGGATCATGGGCAGCCTTTCGGGGCGGCTCTGGCAGCACGTCTACATCCTGCTGCCCTATTTTATCATTTGTTTTTTTATTATGCAGGCCAATGCCCGGCATCTCAACATCATCGCCATGGGTGACACCACCGCCATGCAGCTGGGCGTCGATGTGGAGCGGGTGCGCCGCCGGCTGCTGATTTTTGCCTCCCTGCTGACGGCCGTGGCCGTGTCCATCAGCGGCGTCATCGGTTTTGTCGGCCTGGTGGTGCCCCATATCAACCGCTTGATCCTGGGTCCCAACCACCGGACCCTGATCCCGGCCTCGGCCCTGCTGGGCGGCGGCATCCTGATTCTTTCCGACACCCTGGCCCGGACGGTGGCCGGATCGACGGAAATTCCCGTGGGCGTGGTGACCGCCCTGCTGGGGGCGCCCTTTTTCTGCTATATTTTCAAGAAAAAGTTCAATGCTTCCCGGTAAATTGGGAGATTTTCTTTTGACTTTAGTACCTTACAGGTTATTTTCTGGTTTGAAAAACAAGAAAATCCAACTTGCTGCCAGGAGTTGATTTCAGGATGTTCCGGCACGGCTCTCGCTCATTCTCGCCGGCCGTCCGTGGCCGGCTCCGAGGCGTCCGCCGCG
>JAOZRP010000324.1:1761-3058 GCA_029940125.1 bacterium | reverse complement strand
CTGACAGCCCACCCTGAAACGACAGTTTCCGGATGGAAACCAAGGAGCAATGCCATGTATTTTCCCAGCTACCGTCCCCGCCGACTGCGGGCCCATCCCAACATCCGCCGCATGGTCCGGGAAACCAGGCTGAGCGTAGACAACTTCATCTACCCCCTGTTTGTCTGCCCGGGAGAAGGGGTCAAAAAGGAAATCGCCTCCATGCCGGGGAATTACCAGATGTCCATCGACATGCTGGTCAGGGAAATGGAGGAAGTGGAGTCGCTGGGCATCCCGGCGGTCATCCTGTTTGGCATTCCCGAGTACAAGGATGACGTGGGCAGCGAAGCCTACGACGACCAGGGCATCATCCAGCGGGCCATCCGGGCGATCAAGGCAACCGCCTGCCAGGTGCAGGTAATTACCGACGTCTGCCTGTGCGAATACACCTCCCACGGCCACTGCGGCCTGATCGAGGGGGAGAAAATACTCAACGATCCCACCCTGGAGCTGCTGGCCCGGGAAGCGGTTTCCCATGCCCGGGCCGGGGCGGACATGGTCGCCCCGTCCGACATGATGGACGGCCGCGTCGGAATAATCCGGGACGCCCTGGACCACGAAGGTTTTGACGAAACCCCGATCATGGCCTACTCGGTAAAATATGCTTCGGCATTTTACGGGCCTTTCCGCGACGCCGCCGAATCGCCGCCCCAGTTCGGCGACCGGCAGAGCTACCAGATGGATGCGGCCAACGTCCGGGAAGCCATCCGGGAAGCCGACCAGGACATCCAGGAAGGCGCCGACCTGATCATGGTCAAACCGGCCCTGCCTTACCTGGACATCATCCGCCTGATGCGGGAGGAATTCGATTATCCCCTGGCGGCGTACAACGTCAGCGGTGAATACGCCATGATCAAGGCGGCGGACCGGCTGGGCTGGATCGACGGCTCCCGGGTGATGATGGAAACCCTGCTGTCCATCAAGCGGGCGGGAGCGGACCTGATTCTCACCTATTTTGCCAAGGAAGCGGCACAACTGTTATGAGCAGTACATCCTACGTCCGCCCCGCCATCGGGCAGATGGCCGGCTACACTCCCGGCCTCCAGCCCCCCCGCGGCAGCCGGATGATCAAGCTGAATACCAATGAAAATCCCTACCCGCCCTCCCCGGCAGTGGCGGCGGCGATCAGGAAGGCGGCGGAAAACTACGAAAACCTGCGTCTCTATCCCGATCCGGTCAGCCGCCGGCTGCGGGAAGCCGCCGCCCAGGTCTACGGCCTGAAGACTGAACAGGTGATGGCCGGCAACGGCTCCGACGA
>JAOZRP010000324.1:0-1661 GCA_029940125.1 bacterium | reverse complement strand
GCTGCCCCAACCTGGTGGTCACCCGGACGTTTTCCAAGTCCTACTCCCTCGCCGCCCTGCGGGTCGGCCTGGCCTTTGCCGCCCCGGATCTGATCAGTGAAATGGACAAGGCCCGGGACAGCTACAATCTTGACCTGCTGGCCCAGGAAGCGGCCGTTGCCGCCCTGCTGGACCAGGCTTACCTGGAAGAAAACACGGCCAGGATAAAAAAGGTGAGGCGGGAATTCAGCCGGCAGCTGGCGGAAAAACAGTTCACTGTCTATCCCAGTCAAACGAATTTTATCTTCGCCCTGCCGCCGGCGGGCTGCCGGGCCGCTGACCTCTATGAATACCTCAGGCAGCACCAGGTGCTGGTGCGCTACTTCAGCAACCCGCCCCTGGACCGGGGCGTTCGCATCACCGTCGGCACGCCCGAACAGATGGAAAAAGTGCTGGCGGTCATCAATCAATTCCTCTCAGAGAAGGGAAACTAGCTATGGCTATCGCAGAAAAAATCAAAAATTTCATGGATCGTTCATCGTGGATTCGCAAGATGTTTGAAGAAGGCGCCGAGCTGAAGGCCCGGCTGGGACCGGAAAACGTCTACGACTTCACCCTTGGCAACCCGGACGTCTACCCCCCCGAGGTGGTCGAGGAGGAGCTGGTCAAGATCATCCAGGAACACCAGCCGATGAAATACGGCTACATGCCCAACTCCGGCTATCCGGAAACCAAGGAGGCGGTGGCCGGGACGCTCAGCAGCGAACAGCAGGTTACGGTTCCGGCGGACTCGGTGGTGATGACCTGCGGCGCCGGCGGCGCCCTCAACGTCATCTTCAAGACCATCCTCAACCCGGGAGACGAGGTCATCTCACCCCGCCCCTACTTTGTCGAATACAACTTCTACGTCGACAATAACGGCGGCGTTTTGAAAACCGCCGACCCCCTGGAAGATTTTACCCTCAACCTGGAAGCCATCGAAGCGGAAATAACCGGAAAGACCAAGGCGGTGATCATCAACTCGCCCAACAATCCCAGCGGCGCCATCTTCCCGGAAGACCAGATTCGCGACCTGGGAAAATTGCTGGAAAAGAAATCGGCCGAGATCGGCCACCCCATCTACCTGGTTTCCGATGAGCCGTACCGCAAGATCATCTACGATGACGCCGTCGTGCCCCCGGTGTTCCCCTTCTACCGCAACAGCATCATCGCCAACTCCTATTCCAAGGAGCTTTCCCTGGCCGGCGAGCGCATCGGCTTCCTGGCCCTGAATCCCGAGGCGGAGGAGTTCGGTTCGCTGGCCGCCGGCTTTTTGTTCTGCAACCGGATTCTCGGCTTCGTCAACGCCCCGGGCATCATGCAGCGGCTGATCGCCCGCATCCAGGGGGCGGCCATTGACATCGCCCAGTACAAGCACAAGCGCGATCTGCTTTATGACGGCCTGGTTGAAGCCGGCTTCAACCTTACCAAGCCCAAGGGGGCTTTCTATCTCTTTCCCCAAAGCCCGATCAGCGACGACGTCCAGTTTGTCCGCGCTCTCCAAACCTACAACATCCTGGCGGTGCCCGGCAGCGGCTTCGGCGGACCGGGCTACTTCCGCCTGGCCTACTGCATTGACGACGCGTCCATCGAGCGGTCACTGCCGGTATTCAAGAAAGTTGGAGAGCGGTTTTTCGGCTAAT
>JAOZRP010000042.1 GCA_029940125.1 bacterium | reverse complement strand
CCTGATTTGGGTTGCGGGCGTTAGCCCGCCTTAGTTTAATGATTACATGCTATTAACCATT
The DNA here is from genome assembly GCA_029940125.1 of bacterium. Classification (GTDB taxonomy): domain Bacteria; phylum Desulfobacterota; class Anaeroferrophillalia; order Anaeroferrophillales; family Anaeroferrophillaceae; genus DQWO01. Next base: position 11,508 of record JAOZRP010000042.1, on the reverse strand, counting down.
ACAAGCTCTCACCCTTCGGGTGTTGGTTTTCATGAACGCAAGGCCTTGATTTTTCAAAGCTAAACGCTCATGGCTAACGGCTGATCGTTCAACTGAGGTTGTCGTCTGTTTATACATTGCCGGTTTTAGGTGAAGACTGGATGAAGAAAATTGAAGTATGGAACATGAATTTTTCAAATTGAAAGGAGTCTCTCAATGAAACAACACAAAACTATCGGGGTTATGCTGCTGGCGGCGTTTATCATGCTGGCTTGTCCTTTAATCAGTTCCGCGGCCCAGGGTTCTGCCGGGCTGAAAATCGCCTACATTGATTTGCAGAAGGTCATGGGGATGTCGGAAGCGGGAAAGAAATCTCGTGAAATCCTGGAGAAAAAACGGGCCGACCTGGGCAAGAAGATTAAAGACAAGGAACTGCAGCTTAACCAGAAAAAGGCGGACCTTGAGCGCCAGGGGATGATGCTCAGTGCTTCAGCCAAAGCTGAAAAAGAAGCGGAATATCAGAAGGAAGTCAGGAATTTCAAGCTGTTTGTTTCGGATTCAGAGCAGGAATTGAAAAAAACCTATCAGGAGTTGACCAAGTCCATCCTGAGAGACCTGGAGAAAGTCATCATCAAGTTTGGCAAAGAGGGCAAATACAGCATGATCCTGGGGAAGCAGGAGAGCAGCATTTTTTATGCCGACAAGGCATTTGATGTTACCCAGCAGGTTATCGACGCTTACAATAAGTGGAAAAAAGAGCAGAACGCTGCCGGAGCGAAAAAAGAGAGAAAGTAGTACTTTGCTGATGAACAATATTGTTTCCCCCTCTTTTTCCCTGGCTGAACTGGCGGTTCGTCTGGAAGGTGAACTGGTTGCCGGCGACCCGGACTTTCGAGTTTCACGGGTTGCCCCGTTGAAAGAGGCCGGTCCAGATGATCTGAGCTTCTTCTATGACCGGAAGCTGGCTGCCTGCCTCAGGGAAACCCGAGCCGGCGCGGTCATTGTCGGCAGCCGGCGTGAAGACTGCTCCCGGCCGCAGATTATCGTTTCCAGGCCCGATCTGGTGATGATCAAAGTCCTGGAGCTGTTTTATCCGCCCCGTACATTTGAACCTGGTGTGGATGCCCGGGCGGTGGTGGCGGACAGCGCGGTGCTTGCCGGCCAGGTGACGATTTCTCCCGGCGCCTGCGTGGGAGAGGATTCCATCCTTCATGAAGGGGTGGTGCTGTGTCCGGGGGTGGTGGTTGGCGCCCATTGTGAAATTGGCGCTGGCACCATTATTTATCCCAATGTGACCATTTATGACGGCTGCCGCATCGGCGAACGCTGTCGGATTCACGCCGGCACCGTCATCGGCAGTGACGGGTATGCTTTTATCTGGGATGGGCAGCGGCATCGCAAAATTCCCCAGGTGGGCATCGTGGAGATTGGCAATGATGTGGAAATCGGCGCCAACAACACCATTGACCGGGCTTCGCTGACCGTTACCAGGATTGCCGACGGGGTGAAAACCGACAACCTGGTCCAGGTTGCCCATAACGTTCAGGTAGGTGAACACTCGCTGCTGGTGTCCCAGGTGGGGATTGCCGGCAGTACGGTGATTGGGAAGAATGTTATTCTGGCCGGGCAGGCGGGAATAACCGGGCACCTTGAGATTGGTGATGGGGCGATTATTGGTCCGCAGACCGGGGTCAGTCGCAATATTGCTCCGGGGGAAGTGGTATCGGGCTCTCCCCAGATGCCGCACCGGGATTGGCTGAAAACCGCCGCCGTTTTTTCTCGGCTGCCGGAAATGCGTCGACAGCTTCGCGACCTGGAGCGGCAGGTGGAAACCCTTCAAAAACAATTAGATGACGTAATTGGTGAGAATGATGATTGATATTAATCAAATTATGGCTTATCTGCCTCATCGTTATCCCTTTCTGCTGGTTGATCGGATCCTGACTCTGGAATCCGGCAAGCGGGTAGTCGCCAAGAAAAATGTAACCATCAACGAGCCATTTTTTGATGGACATTTTCCTGGAAATCCGGTGATGCCGGGGGTCTTGATCGTCGAGGCTCTGGCTCAAGCCGGCGGCATCTTGTCCCTGCACAGTGAAGGACTTTCCCTGGGTGATGGCAGCAGCAGCCGGAAGGTATATTTCCTGGGTATTGACAAGGCCCGCTTCCGCAAGGTGGTCCAGCCCGGAGACACCCTGATCCTGGAGGTTGAAATCACCCACAATCGGGGCAATATCTGGAAGTACCATGGGGAAGCCAAGGTTGACGGCGTCGTTGCCGCCGAGGCGGATATGGTTGCCAGTATTAATTAATGTTCATCCGGGAACTGCCGTTTCCGGATGAGTTGTTAGCTGTCAGCCTTTAGCTTAACAAGTTGTTTTTTCAATGTTTCACTGAAAATTGACTGCTGATTTCTGCAAGTGTTCATCGGAAAATAGAGGTTTCCGAAGGTACACTGATAGGCTTTTTTTTCATGTTTATCGAAGTGGAGCAGCTTCATGAGGAGATGTTGTGCCTGAGATTCATCCCACCGCCGTCGTATCACCACAGGCTTCCCTTGCCGGTGATGTGATCGTCGGTCCCTACGCGGTTGTCGAGGGGAATGTCGTCCTGGGTGACGGCGTGAAAATTGATCATCATGCAACCGTAACCGGCGATACGACTCTCCATGCCGGTTGCCATGTTTATCCCTATGCCCTGGTGGGGACGGATCCCCAGGATTTAAAGTTCAAGGGCGGCAGGAGCGAGCTGGTGATCGGGCGGCATACGGTTATTCGCGAATATGTCACCGTCAGTCGCGGCACGCCCACCGGCGGCTTCGTTACCAGGGTCGGCGACCATTGTTTTCTGATGGCCTATTGTCATGTGGCCCATGACTGTCAGCTGGGCAACCAGATTATCATGGCCAACGCGGCCACCCTGGCCGGCCATATTGTTATCGAAGACCAGGCGATTATTGGCGGGCTGGCGGCCATTCACCAGTTCTGCCGGATCGGTGCTTTCGCCATGATCGCCGGCATGGCCGGCGTCAGCCAGGACGTGCCGCCCTACTGCCTGGCCTCGGGGAACCATTCCCGCCTGCATGGCCTTAATTTAATTGGTTTGAGAAGGCAGGGCTTTTCCCGGGAAACCATCAAGGTGCTCAAGGAAGTCTACCGCATCCTTTTTCGCACCCCCGGCCTGGGACTGGCGCCGGCCATGGAAGAGGTTGAACGCCAGTATGCCCACGTTCCTGAAGTGGTTCACATGCTGGAATTTATCCGTGCCTCTGAACGGGGAATCTGTCGAAAATCATGAGTGAACATAATATCCGGGTTGGGGTGGTCGGCGTCGGCCACCTGGGCCGCTACCATGTGCAGAAGTATGCTGACATGCCCGGCGTTGACCTGGTGGGCGTCGTTGACTTGAACCGGGAGCAGGCCCGAAAGGTCGCCGAGCAGCATGGCACCAGGGTTTTTGAAGAGCCGGCGGCCCTCTACGACCAGGTTGACGCGGTGTCGGTAGTGGTTCCCACCGTTGATCACTATGCCGTGGCCAGCCAGGCCCTGGAGGCCGGGCGAGACGTCCTGCTGGAAAAACCGATTACGGCGGTTATTGAGGAGGCTGAGAAGTTGGTGGCGCTGGCCTCAGCCGGGAACCGCATTTTGCAGGTCGGGCACTTGGAGCGTTTCAACCCGGTCTTTACCGCGGCGCTGAAGTTTATCAATCAGCCCCGCTTCCTCGAAGTTCACCGGTTGTCTTCCTTTACCTTTCGCAGTGTTGACGTTGACGTGATCCTGGATTTAATGATTCATGATCTGGATCTTATTCTCTGCCTGGTGAACAGTCCGGTAACCGAGATCTTTGCCGTTGGGGTTCCCGTTCTTTCCGACCAGGTTGATATTGCCAATGTCCGGGTTCACTTTGCCAATGGCGCGGTCTGTAATCTGACCGCCAGCCGGGTTTCGGCCCAGCGGGAACGAAAAATCAGGATTTTCCAGCCCAATATCTACCTTTCAATGGACTTGGGGAATTTTTCCCTGGTCCAATGTGAAAAAAAAGAAATGGATTACTATTCTCCCATTCCCAATATCAAGGTGCAGAAACATGAATTTCCCGAAGCTGATTCATTGAATCTGGAATTGACTTCCTTTATTCGCTGCGTGCGGGAGCGAACCAGGCCCGAGGTTTCCGGGGAGGACGGACTGGCGGCGCTGAAAGTGGCCACCAGGATAAAGGAGATCATGGAAAAGCAGCAGCTGTTGTCATGAACTGCCGCGTACATTTTGATCCATGGCCGTATGTTCCGCGACTGGATCCTAGAACATGACCGCCGCCAAAACCATGAGAATCTGCATTGTTTCCGGTGAAGATTCGGGTGATTTCCACGGTGCCAATCTGGCCCGGGCCCTCAGGAAGAAGCAACCGGGGCTGATTATTGACGGCATCGGCGGCCGGCAGATGGAGGCCGCCGGCGTTTCCCTGGTTTTTCCGTCCGCACGTCTGGCGGTGGTGGGCATTACCGAGGTGATTGGCCGTCTGCCGGCAATTTATGCCGGCTGGAGCTGTCTGAAAGCCTACCTGCGGCAGCAGCGGCCGGATCTGGTGGTCCTGATAGATTTTCCCGACTTTAATCTTTATCTTGCCGCTCCCCAGGTGAAAAAGCTCGGCATTCCCCTGGTCTATTACATCAGCCCGCAGCTTTGGGCCTGGCGGCGGGGGCGCATCAGACGAATCAAGGCCCTGGTTGACCGCATGCTGGTCATCCTGCCTTTTGAGGAGGAATTCTACCGGGAGTCGGGAGTTCCCGTCTGTTATACCGGGCACCCCCTGGCCGATGTCTTTGCCGGTTTTACCCCGTTGCCCCGGGCGCAGCGGCCGTATATCGCCCTGCTGCCCGGCAGTCGCCCAACGGAAGTACGGCGGCTGCTGCCGATGATGCTGGAAACGGCGTCCTTGATTCGCAAAACCCATCCGGAACAGCAGTTTCTCCTTCCCCTGGCTCCTTCACTGAGTTCTGACTTCATTGAGACCCTGCTCCCTTCCCCCTGTCCCTCATGGCTGCTGCTGGTTCGCGAACCGTTGTCGAGCTGCCTGCGCCGGGCCTTTTTCGCCCTGGTGGCTTCCGGCACCGCCACCCTGGAAACGGCCCTGGCCGCAGTTCCCATGGTGGTAGTGTATCGGGTTGGTCTTCTCTCCTACCTGATCGGCAGGAAGTTGATATCCGTTCCCCATATCAGCCTGGTGAACCTGATTGCCGGCCGTGAAGTGGTTCCTGAACTGGTGCAGGCCGAGGCGGAACCCCGGCGCATCTATGAAAAAGCGGTGGAATGCCTTGATAATCCCGAAAAATACGCCCGGGTGCTTGCGGACCTCCAGGAAGTGCAAAAGCGGCTGGGTGCCGCCGGGGGAACCGACCGGGCGGCGGAGGAAGTGCTGGCCTGTCTGCGACAGTTCAAGCCGGGGGGATGGACATGATGATGGCGATGATTTATCTTTGCTGCCTGCTGCTGTTTCTGTTGTTGACTTTCCGGTTGATCGCCTACCTGTTCCGCTGGTTTGAAATCAGCAACCGGCCTGACTACCAGCCGCCCCCGGTTGAGGTATCCCCTCACTTTTCCGGCGTTCTGGCCGCGGATAAGCTCCGGGAAGCGCTGCTGGAATCAGGCAGCACCCTGGTGATGGTTTCCCTGCTATTGGCTGCCTGGCTGCGGCGGCAATGGCGGCGGGTCAGGGGATGGCCGCGCACTTTGGCGCCTGACGGGCAGACAGAGCTCATTGTCCTGGTTCCCGGGTACCTGATGAATGAGGGCTGCATGTGGGTGCTGCGTTGGCGCCTGCGGCGTGACGGCTTCAAGGTGGTGGTTTTCGAACCGGGCGGCAAAATGCTGCCCATTGATGAACAGGCGGACCTGCTTGGGGAGTTCATCCAGCGGACTGCGGGTTCGTCATCCCGGTCGTTAACCCTGGTCGGCCACAGCATGGGTGGGCTGGTCTGTCGGTGGTATGCAGGCAGCGGTCACTGTGACCCGCAGAGGTTAAAGCGGCTCATCACCATTGGCACTCCCCACCGGGGCACCATGCTCTGGTCATTGGGAATCGGGCCGGCGGCCCGTGACATGAGACCGGGATCTCCCTTTTTAGCCCGGCTGTCCTCCTGCCGGAATCTACAAAATACCTGCCAATGTTTTTCCATCGCTTCGGACTTTGATGAACTGATCATTCCCAACGAGCATGCCGTCTTTCCCGGCGCCGAACATCACACCGTTCACCTGGTCGGCCATTTTCGACTGGTTTTGAGCGCCAGGGTTTATGCCCTCGTGTACCAGTGCCTGAAAAAATCTTGAAATTCCCGTTTTTGAGATTATAATCAGTAGGTAGACAGTCCGGTTTTTTTTTAAGATAGGCTGTCGGCGGTCAATGTTTGTGGTGCATGATGGAAAGATTAGTGGTTACGCGGGATACTGAAAGGAGCTGCGCATGAAAATTGGCGTCATCAGCGACACCCATGGTTCTGCATCAGCCTGGCAGCAGGCTATGGACGGGCCATTTAACGATGTTGATTTTATCTTCCATGCCGGGGACGTTCTGTACCACGGGGCCAGGAATCCCTTTCCCTTCGGCTATCAAACCGGCGAGCTTGCCGACTTGCTGAACAGCAGCCCGGTTCCTGTATTGATTGCCGAGGGAAACTGCGATTCCGCCGTGGATAAATTGGTGTTGAATTACCCGATTCAGCCGCTGGTCTTTTCACAGCTGGAAGGGTTGCGTTTCTGCGTTGTGCACGGCGACCAGGGAGGCATGGCTGATTTTCTGCGCACCGCGCACCGCTACCGGGCCGATTTCCTGATCACCGGCCATTCCCATATCCGCCGTCTGCAGCGGGAAAACCATGTCATTCATCTTAATCCAGGCTCGGCGGCGCTGCCGAAAGACCATATCAATGGTTCCGTCGGCGTCATTGATACCCTGCAGCGCTGGGTGAATATTATTGACCTGGAAACCGGTGAAATCCTAAGCAACCTGGAATTTGCCGCTAAATAGCGTTTACCCGGAAACCGCCGTTTCCCGGATGAGCTGTGAGCGGTCACCTCTAGCTGTTAGCTTGGCAAGCTGTTTTTTCAGTGTTTTGCTGAAAGCCGACTGCTGTCCGCTGAAAGCGTTGATCGGGAAATGTCAGTTTCCAGATAAACAGCCAGCCTTCAGTTGCCGGGCTGGCTTGCCAACTTCCCTTTCGGTGACGTTCTTTCCCGAAACGTTGCTTCCTGTTTCCCTTTTCATTTTTCATACAGCGATGGTTCACCCCTGGGCCTGGTTTTGAAGCGCCGGTGGACCCAGAAGTAGTCTTCGGGCATCAACCGGATGGCCTCTTCAATGCGGCGGTTCATCAGGGTGGTGTCGGCAATGGGGTCGTCGGTGGGAAATGGTTCAAGGGGCGGCAGGAAAACCATTTCAACCCCCCTGCCGTAGGGAAGGAAGCGGCTGCAGCAGGGAATGACCACGGCGTCAGCCAGCTTGGCAAAGCGGCTGAGGGTGGGATAGGTAGCCGTCTGGATGCCGAAAAAAGGCACGAAGACGCCGCGCCGTCGTCCCGGATTCTGGTCTGGCAGGTAGTAAAAGGTGGTGCCTTGGCGCAGGAGCTTGATCAGGGTTTTCAGCGAGGCGTTGCGTTCAATCATGATGCCGCCGTACCGGCAGCGCCCCCGGTAGATCTGTCGGTCAAGAACCGGGTCATGCACCCTTTGATACATGCTGACCCCGGGACATTCAAGGGAAAAGCATATGCCCCCCAGCTCGAGGCCGAGAAAGTGGGGAGCCAGGAAAATAATCGGGCGGCCGCTGGTTTTTACCTGCTCGTAGATTTCGCGGTGGCGGTAGCGGATCAGGCGCTTGAGACGCTTTTTGGAAGCCACCCAGCTGACGCCGGTGCTGAACAGGGCCGTACCCAGGGCGGCAAAATGACGGCGGGTCAAACGATCGATTTCTTTGGCGGAAAGTTCCGGGAAGCAGAGTTCAAGGTTGCGGCGAGCTATGCGGCGCCGTGAACCCACCAGGTAGTAGCCCAGGCTGCCGACCACGGTTCCCAGACCCCAAAGCAAGGGCAGGGGCAGATAGCCAAAGGCTCTGGCGATGCCGACCAGCATCCATGACGGCCAGTAGCGGGGATGGTGAAGGGATGCGCTCATGGGGTGGCTGGGTTAAAAGAAATACTTGCTGCGGGGCGACAATTCCTCCTGGCTGAATGACCGGTATTCCCGGTCGACCCGGTTGATCAGCCTGATGGTCCGGTAGCGCATGGCTTTCTTGGCTTCAGTTAGAATTTTCAACCCGGTTTCCCGGCAGCGTTTGCAGGCCTGGATGGGGATCTCGATGCCCAGGCACCGCTCATGGATCGAGGACCTGCTTTCGATAACCCTCAAACCGGCGCAGGATGAGCAGATCATGACCTTTTCCGTCTGCTCGTCGCTGATGCCGTCAGTATCGTAGTAGACCGATTTTGTCCGGCTGAAAAAATCTCCCTCCTTGCCGACCGGTTCGACCGGCCGCCGCTGCTGGCTCATGATTTCCCGACAGAGATTTTCGATATAATCATCGACTTTTGCCGACTGCCGGATTTTTTCCGGATCGTAGTCCGGTTCCCTGACCTGGCTGTAATCCACCCCGGCCATGGCCAGGACAATGCCCAGGTTGACGTAAGGCAGGGCTCCCTGGATGGCGTAGCCGCCTTCCAGGACGGCGATGTCGGGATTCAGCTTTTCATTGAGCCTGGCGTAGCCCTGGGCGGAAAAACTCATGTTGGTGATCGGGTCGGTGTAGTGGTTGTCCTGGCCGGCGGAATTGATAATCAGGTCCGGTTTGAAATCCTCCAGGATGGGCAGGACGACCTCGTCGATGACGTAAAGAAAACCGTCGTCGGAAGTCTGGGGCGGCAGGGGAATGTTGATGGTTCTGCCGATGGCGTTCGGTCCGCCCCGCTCGTTGAGAAAGCCGGAGCCGGGATAGAGGGTGCGCCCGTCCTGGTGCAGGGAAATGAACAGGGTGTCGGGGTCGTGCCAGTAAATGTTCTGGGTTCCGTCTCCATGGTGGCAGTCGGTGTCGACGATCGCTATCCGCCGGTGGCCGTAGGTTTCGCGGATGAATTCGATCATTACCGCTTCATTGTTGACGTTGCAGAAGCCACGGTTGCCGTGCACCACCTTCATGGCGTGGTGACCGGGCGGGCGGACGATGGCAAAAGCCTTGTCCACCTCTTTGTCCATTACCAGCTGGGCGGCTTTGATCGCCCCCCCGGCGGCGATCAGGTGTGATTCCGTGGTTACCGAGTCAACGTCGGGATAGCAGAAATGGGTCCGGTCAATATCCTCCGGCTCGGCAATGGCCGGCTTGTACTCATTGATGCCCTTGATGTCGAAAATGCCTTCTTCCCGCAGCTGGTCCTGGGTATAAAGCAGACGCTCCTCACGCTCGGGGTGGGTGGCGTCGATGGCCCAGTCATAGGCCGGGAAAAAGATAACTCCCAGTTTATTTTTGGCCTCAATCATGGTGTTGTCAGTCCTTGCCGGTACGCGCGATCAATGCCGGGCTTCAGCTGGCAGCTGACCCGGATATTCCTGCCGACGGTAAAATAGTTGTTGATCATATTGAAAACATCCGCTTCGATGGTTTCGATGTCATTTTCATCAATGTGCTGATGTCCGTGGAGCTTCAGGTAGTCCGCCAGTGACTCCCTGCCCCTGGAAACGGCATCGTCGAGGGAATACTGGAACGGTATTTCCTCGGCAATGTCCAGTTCCGGAATGATCAGGGTTTTCTTTTCGGTGTCAGCGAAAAGTTCCAATTCCATGGTCGAGCGGGTGAGGGCGGCGCCGATGGCATTGGCAATGGCGTAATCGTGGGGAACGGTTGCCGGCATGGAGAATCTCTTGCCCAGGGTGTCGGCCAGGGCGGCGGCCGGGCCGCCCATGACATAGAGCTTTTCCGGGGTCAGCTCGGGGCCGGAAAGCATTTCATGGACCGTGTAAACCGGCCGATTGTTAATCTCCTGGATCAGTTCCCTGGTTGCTTCCATAATGCTGGAAACGGCCAGGTCGATGACCTGGGCAGCCAGCTCCGGCAGGGGGAGGCCAAGGTTTTTTGCCAGTTTGGCCATCCCATCCATGGAGGCCTGTTTGTTTCCGGCCATGGACACTCCCTGCACGTTGCAGGCGTCAATCAGGGTGGGTTTGGCACCGCCGAAAGCCATGGCCGGTCCGTGGCGCTGCGGTCCTACCGTCAGTTTCTCCTGGTTGACCTGGATGAGAGAATCGCCGCCGATGCCGATGGAACGGGTGATGATGGCTTGAACCAGGGTGGCGTGACCCCCGAGGGCGATGCCTTCTTTTTGCAGCAGTGGGGAACCGGCGGCAAAAACGGCAATGTCGGTGGTGGTGCCGCCGATGTCGAGAATAACGGCGTCGTCATCAATGTCGCAAAGGGCGACGATGCCCATGACGCTGGCGGCCGGCCCGGAAAGAATAGATTGTACCGGCACCTTCCTGGAGACTGCGAACGGCATGGTGCCGCCGTCGGCTTTCAGGATGTTGATGGGAGCCTGGAGTCCCAGTTTTTCAATGCTGCTTTCAATGGCATCCGCGAAACGGTTGAAGGGGGGGCGAATGGCCGAATTGTAGTAGGCGGTGGCAATCCGGCGGGGAAAATTCAGCCGTCCCGAAAGCTGGTGGCCTACGGTAACAAAGTCGGCCTGAGACTGCAGCTTTTGCTGGATGATGTTCTCATGGAGGGGATTGCGGGGAGAAAACTTGCTGACCGCGGCATAACAGCGAATGCCCTCATCACGGCAGGTTCGAAGGTTTTTGTCAATTTCGCCGTCATCCAGGGGAGCGCGTTCCACGCCCCGGTGATCGATGGATCCCCGGCAGGGGAAAAAGTAGTCGCCGATTTCATATTGCTGGGGGTCGATCCCTGGTCCAGCCGCCACAAACATGCCCACCGGTTCAAGCTTCTGCTCGACAATGGCGTTGGTGGTCAGGGTGGTGCTCAAATTTATGTTGCGAATTTGCCTGGGACTTGCGTCCTGCAGGACTTTCTCCAGGGCTTCTTGGACGGAATGCAGCAGGTTGTCGTGGTCGGTAACCACTTTTGCCGTGGCCACCAGGCCCTGTTGGTTGATGACTACCGCGTCCGTGTGTGTACCGCCGACATCGATTCCCAGTAACATTTCATGTATCCTGTGCCGTGATTAAACTTCATTCTCTCGAAATGTAGCATGAACTTTTAGTCAGCGTCCAGTAAAAATCATTGTTGTCAGCAATAATAACGCAGCGTTCAGCAGTTGCTTTCATAAAACATTGAAAAAATAACTTGTTAAGCGAAAAGCCAGGGGCCGACAGCTGGCACTCAACAGCTAATCGCTTAACTACGAGTACGAATCCGGCCTTTGTTCCATTGCCAATCTCCAGGGCTTTGGCCTTGCTGGCCGGCAAATAATGGTAAATGTTTCCGGAAGAATACCGAAAAGGCAATAATAATGACCAGGAAATGAGAGTTTAG
>JAOZRP010000323.1 GCA_029940125.1 bacterium | reverse complement strand
AATAACAAATAACACTATCACAATGAATCATCGACAAAACAAAACCACGATAATAACGACATTCCTGCTTTTTTTCAGCTGCAGTCTGATCCTGCTTGCCGGTTGGCCGGCAACCGGCAGCGCCGCCCGGCAAACCCCGTTGATTGGCGCCCAAATTTCCCTGCTCAAGCCGCAGACCCGGAGTGAGCGACGCTATCTTTTTGCCCAGCTGCGCACCAGCGGGTTTAATACTATTATCGTACGGGTTTTCCAGAATCACCACGATCGCTACCACCACTTTGACAAACTTAACTCACCGGCCCCGCTGGAAGGAGTTTATTTTAACACCGATCAGGTTCCGGTCATCGGCAACCTGCTGCCAAACATCTGCCGGGACGCCCATGCCGAAGGACTCAAGGTTTTTGCCTGGATGACGACGCTGCACGCCAACTATCATCGCCCGCAGCTGCCAAAGACCTATATATACAATCAGCAAAACCACTGCCTCCAGCTTACCGGTGCTCTTGACCCCACCGCCCGCGAAAACCGTGAATTTCTCCTGGATCTTTACCGCGACCTGGCCGCCTACCCCATTGACGGCATCATGTTCCAGGACGACATGATCCTTAAATGTACGGAGGGATTTCACCCCGGCGGGGACGGAAAAGGATTGCACCCCGACCCGGCCGCGCTTTACCATTTTACCGCTGACGGCTCTCATATATCCGGCTACCAGCCGGCCTTCTGGCAATGGTGCAGCAATAAAGCGAGAACATTGCAGACCCTGAACAACGAAATCATGGCCGCCTGCAGGCACATCAACCCGGACCTGCTTTTTGCCCAGAACATCCATTATGAAACGTTGCTTACTCCCCGCTGGGGCAAGGCGTGGTTCGCCGAAATCCCCGAGGTTCTCCAGTCTTCAACCGCTGACTATTTTTTCATCATGGCTTATCAGCAGCAGATCCGCCGGGAATTGAATCTAAAGGATGATCGCGAACTTGAGAAAATAATGAACCGGCTGTTTGACGCGGGGAAAATCCTGGAAAGGGGAAAGCAGCAGGTGGTGTTTAAACTGCAGGCCGTCGACTGGAAAAGCGGCAGTCCGGTTTCCGGCATACGCATGACCAGCTTCCTGCGGCTGCTGAAAAAAAATCACCGGGACTCGGTCATTATCATGCCGTACAACGAAAACCTTTTTGCTCACTCAATCGGTGTTTTTTCCAGTCACCGGTGCCGTCAATCAGCACAGAAAATCAATGTCAACCTGCTACCCCGATGGGCAGAATCGGGCGACAATATCAGCAACGATATTGCTGGTGGAATAGGTGCCGACGAAGGGCAGGCTGAGAACCCGCCCGCCCCGGGCTTCCACCAGCTCACGGCCGACAATGTCCTGTCGCCGCCAGTCTCCACCCTTGACCAGGATATCCGGTTCAAGCAGTGCAATGAGCTTTAAAGGATCAAGCTCATCAAAAACCGTGACATAGTCCACCGAGCGGAGTGCCGACAACATCAGAGCCCGGACAGCCTGTTCAAGAATGGGCCGGTCATTTCCCTTGAGTTGACGTACGGACTGATCTGAATTAATGGCAACAACCAAGACATCCCCCAGGGCGCGGGCCTGTTCAAGGTACAAAACATGACCGGGATGCAAAAGATCGAAACAGCCGTTGGTAAAAACAATAGTCTTGCCGTCCTGCCGCAGACTGCACAAACGTTCACGCAGCGGGTGAGCCGGCATAATACGATTTTCCATCGCGCTTGTCTTCATAGTCACATTTCCAGAAAATTGGCAATTTGGCCTACATCCGGAATCTGCCGTTTCCGGATGGGCGGTCAGCCTTGAATTCTCAGCGGAGCATTTTACTAAGAATCCATTGCTGACAACCGAAAGCGTTCATCAAAAAACGAACGTTTCCGCATAAATATTGAAAGGTTTCAACATTAACCTGATGGACATATAAAATGGAATTGCAAGAAAAAAAGATACTCATTGTTGATGACGAGGAAGATATTCGCGAGATTCTGGTTGATTCATTGGAAAGCCTTGACTACCACACCTGCACGGCCGCCGACGGAGATGAAGCGATTGACATCATCAAAGAGGAGCATGAAGGGCTCGCGGCCATCATTTGCGATTTAAAAATGCCGAAGGTTTCAGGTGACCAGGTCGTTCATTTCGTCGCCCAGGAACACCCGATCATTCCCATCATCATTCTCAGCGGGTTCGCCCAGCTCGACATGGCCCTTGACCACATCCGCATGGGGGCCTTTGACTATATGTCAAAACCCTTTAAATTTAAAGAATTGGCTTTAACCGTAAAACGGGCGCTGGAGTTCCGCTCGTTGAAGGAAAAGCAGGCCCGCTATCAGGAAGAACTGGAAATCAAGGTCAAGGAAATTACCGCCAAGCTTAACAACAGCGTCATCCAGACCGTCGGCTCTCTGATCATGGCCATCGAGGAAAAAGACAAATACACCCGCGGGCACTCACACCGGGTGGCGTTTTATTCCTCCATGGTCGCCCAAGCCATGAATCTCAGCAACGAAGAAAAGAAAGAACTTGAGTATGCCGCCCTGCTCCACGACGTCGGCAAAATCGGCATCAGCGATCAAATCTTAAACAAACCGGGAAAACTAACCAATATCGAATACGAAATAATAAAATCCCATCCATCCAAGGGCGTTAAAATCTTGGAGCCATTGAAATTTCTCGACAACATCCTGCCGATTATTGAGGCTCACCATGAACGCTACGACGGCAAAGGTTACCCTCACGGCCTGATTCAGGAACAGATACCCATGCTGGCCCGGATTATCTGCGTTTGCGATGCTTACGACGCCATGACCTCAGAGCGTTCCTACCGCAAGCCGCTGGCCAAGGAAATTGCCCTCGAGGAAATAACCAACGGCTCGGGATCACAGTTTGATCCCAAGGTGGTCGATGCGTTCATCACCACCTACAATAATATCCTCAGTGAAATAACCTGATGGCACTGAGCTAAGATCTAAAAATCATACCCATTCGCCGTCATCGGCGTAATCCCGCTGAAAATCGGCCAGCTGCCGACGGATCTGCAAAA
>JAOZRP010000322.1 GCA_029940125.1 bacterium | reverse complement strand
CGGGGTACGGGATTCGAACCCGCGACTTTCAGCTTGGGAAGCTGACACTCTACCAACTGAGTTAACCCCGCTTGAGGATGAAATCTAGCCAGTGTAGCAAGGCCACTTCATACCCGCAAATGAGTTTGGTTGTCAATGATTTTTTGTCCGGTTTTATTTCTTCAGCCGCACGGTGTTGTAAACAATCTTTTTGCGTGGTTCAGAACTGAAATGTTACCCGGCCTTGTTTGCCTTTCCGGTTAAAATCAAGCGGATGTCCATGACATTGGTGTTGGTCGGTCCGGTGATCAGCAAATCATTGAGCGGGGAAAAGAAGTGGTAGGCGTCATTGTTGTCCAGGTACGTCCGGGGATCAAGGCCCAGGGTTCGGGCCCGCTCAATGGTTTGTCCATCGACGATGGCGCCGGCCGCGTCGGTGGGACCGTCGGTGCCGTCGGTGCCGATGCTGAGGATGACCGTGTCTGCCAGTCCGGCAAGGTCGAAGGCGGCGGCCAGGGCGAATTCCTGGTTGCGGCCGCCGAGGCCGCTGCCGGTGATGGTGACGGTGGTTTCGCCGCCGGAGATGACGCAGGCCGGGGAGGGAAGGGGATTGCCGCTGTGGTGGATTTCCCTGGCGATGGCGGCGTGCATGCGGGCGATCTCCCGGGTTTCTCCTTCAATGAAAGTGGAAAGGATCAGGGGATGGTAGCCTAGTTCCCGGGCTTTGTCCGCTGCGGCTTCAACCGCCTGGCGGTTGCTGGCAATAATGTGGTTGCTGACCCGGCTGAAAAGCGGGTCGCCGGGCTTGGGAGTCTCGGCAATGCTTCCCGAAGCTCCCTGGCGCAAATGGTCCATGATTGCCGGGGGCAGCGTTTCCACCAGCCGGTATTTGTCGATAATGTTCAGGCACTGTTCAAAAGTAGTCGGGTCGCCGACGGTCGGTCCGGAAGCGATGCTGTCCAGGGGGTCGCCGATGACATCGGAAAGAATCAGGGAAATGGTGGCGGCCGGGGCGGCCAGGCGGGCCAATTGACCGCCCTTCAGCCGGGACAGATGTTTCCGGATGGCGTTGATTTCAGTGATGTCGGCGCCGCAGGAAAGCAGTGCCTGGGTGGTTTGCTGTTTTTCTTCCAGGGTCAAACCGGCCGCCGGCAGGGGCAGCAGGGCCGAGCCGCCGCCCGATATCAGGCAGATGACCAGATCATCTTCTCCCGCCTGTTCCACCAGTGCCGCCAATTTCCGGGCGCCCTCGACGCCGTTGTGGTCGGGAAGGGGATGCCCGGCCTCAATGATTGCAGTTTTTTTGACCGGGGCCAGGTGCCCGTACTTAACCACCACCAGCCCGGCGGTCAATCTTGCGCCCAGCAAATCCTCCATGGCGGCGGCCATCGCCGCCCCGGCCTTGCCGGCCCCGACCAGGTAGATGTGTTTGAATTCATCCAGGTTGAGGATTTTGCCGTCACAGACCAGTTTCTGTCCCCGGAGTTCGACATGGCTGCGGATGGCGGTTTTGGGATTGACCGCTTCAATGGCCCGGCGGTAGATGGTTTCGGCATCCCGGCGTAGTTGTGCGATGGTATCCATATTGCGATCCTTTCCATCTCAAATACCTTATCTTGTGAAGATTTGCAACCATACTTGACAGTTGACAAAACAGAGTGTTAAAAAACACAAGTTTTGTAACTTGATGTTTTGATCTGTGTTTTGGTTTGCATATTTCCAAACGTTTACCAATAGTGATGCAAACGGAACATGCAATGAATGCCGAATAATTTAAAAAGGAGGGACAGTATGAAAAAAGCATCTGTTTTCAGCATCGCTCTGATCATCGGGGGCCTTGTGGGCCTGTTTGTTGCCGCATCCCCATTGCAAGCGGCAAAAACCCTGAAAATCGGCATTGTCGATTGTTATTCGGGCCCGGCCAGCACCTATACCAATGATGTTCGCGACGCCTTTAAACTGGAAGTGGAAAAGATCAATGCCGCCGGCGGCCTCTATGGCCGCAAGATCGAAGTTTTGACCCGCGACAGCAAATTTAAGGTTGATATCGGCCTGGCGGCGGCCAAGGAACTGGTGTATCGGAAAAATGTCGATATCCTGATGGGGACGATCAACAGCGCCCTTTCCCTGGCAATCTCCGACATGTGCAAAAAAGAGAAAGTGCCGTTTTTCGTAACCTTTGCCAAGAGTGCCAAGATAACCGGCGCAAAAGGGCACCGGTATGTGTTTTCGGTCACGGAAAATACCGCCCTGGCCGGCAAGGCGGCCGCCGTGGGCCTGGCGAAAAAACCTTTTGTGAAATACTGGATCGCCGGCGATGATTATGAATACGGCCATGCCATTGCCGACGGGGTCTGGAACAACCTGAAGAAAATGAAACCCGGGGTGACCCTGCTGGGCCAGTCCTGGTGGAAGGTCGGCGAACCTGATTTTACCCCCTACATCACCGCCATCCTGTCGGCCAAGCCGGACGCGGTGATCGTGGCCACGGGTGGACGCGACTGCGTGCCGTTTCTGAAGGCGGCCAAAGCCACCGGCTTTAACAAGCAGGTGCCGTTTTACATGCACACGGCAACCGGGCTTTCCGCTTTAAAAGCCCTGGGGCAGGAAGCGCCGGAAGGCATTATCGGCACCTCCAACTACTTTTATTACTACCCGGAAACGCCGGCGAACAAAAACTTTGTCAAGAAATTTGAACAGGCCTACCAGCGCAAGCCCGCGGTGGGAGCCCTTTACGGGACGCTGGCGGCTGAATTCATTTTTGGCGCCTATCAGAAAGCCGGAAAGATTGATACCGAGAAATTTATTGATGCCGTGGAGGGCATGGAAGTTGACAGCCCCGTCGGCAAGGTTGTCATGCGCGCCTATGACCACCAGGCCATGCTGCCCATGTTCATGGGAACGACCCAGAAGGCGGCCGGCTATGACTACCTGATTGCCGGGGATATTGTTACCATTCCCGGGAAAGATGTGATGCCCAGCATTGAGGAAATAAAAGCGTTGAGAAAGAAATAGTTCCTGATTTCCACCAGCAGTGTCCGGCATGCTTTTTGCGCTGTTTTAAAGTCGGCAACCGGTGCTGTTTTCC
>JAOZRP010000041.1 GCA_029940125.1 bacterium | reverse complement strand
AGGGCAAATTGCGCCGTTCGGCCCCGACGGCTAGTGGAGAATCTGGCTGAGAAACAACTTGGTTCGTTCATGCTGGGGATGGTCAAAGAATTCATCCGGGGTGTTTTCTTCCACAATCCGCCCTTCGTCCATGAACAACACCCGGTGGGCAACGCTTTTGGCAAAGCCCATCTCGTGGGTGACCACGATCATGGTCATGCCTTCGTGGGCCAGGCTGATCATCACATCCAGTACTTCCTTGACCATTTCCGGGTCCAGGGCCGAGGTGGGTTCGTCGAAAAGCATGACTTTCGGTTTCATGCACAGGCTTCGGGCGATGGCCACCCGCTGCTGCTGCCCGCCGGAAAGCTGGCCGGGATATTTTTCCGCCTGTTCGGCAATATGGACTTTTTCCAGGTAATACATGGCCAGTTCCCTGGCCTCCTTCAGGGGCATTTTGCGCACCCACAAGGGGCCCAGGGTCAGATTTTCGATGATGGTCAGATGGGGAAAAAGGTTGAAGTGCTGGAAAACCATCCCGACTTCTTCCCGGATTTTTTCGATGTTCTTCAGGTTTTTGCTCAGTTCGATGCCATTGACGATAATCCGGCCGCGCTGATGTTCCTCCAGCCGGTTGATGCAGCGGATCATGGTCGACTTCCCGGAACCGGATGGTCCGCAGACCACGATGCGCTCCCTGGCTTTGACCTCGAGATTGATGTCCTTCAGAACGTGAAATTCTCCGAACCACTTGTGCATGCCGATAATGGTAATGATATTGTCATTTTCTGCCGGTTGAATCGCTTCTTCTGTCCGGGGCTTGTTCATGGCTTCCTTCGTTTCACTCATCGTCTTGGTTGGTTAGCGGTCGGTGCTCAACTCTTTTTCCAGTTTCCGGCTCCAGGTTGACATGAAATAACAGCAGATAAAATAAATCAGGGCCACAAACAGGTAGGCTTCGGTGGAGAAACCCATCCATTTGGGGTTGGAAAGGGTTGACTGGGTGGTTTTCAAAAGATCGTAGAGGGCGATGATTACCACCAGTGACGTATCCTTGAAGGCAGAGATCAGGATGCTCACCGTTGGCGGAATGACAATCTTCAGCGCCTGGGGCAGGATGATCAGACGCATGGTCTGCACATAGTTGAGGCCGATGGAATCAGCCGCCTCGTACTGACCCTTGGGCATGGCCTGCAGGCCGCCGCGCACCACCTCGGCGACATAGGCGGCGGTAAACATGATGATCGCCGCCTGGGCACGGATGATTTTATTGATGGTCACCCCTTCCGGCAAAAAGAGGGGAAAGATAATCGCCGACATGAAAAGCAGGCTGATCAGCGGCACCCCGCGGATCATTTCAATGTAGATAATCGTCAGCGACCTGATGACCGGCAGCTTCGACTGCCGGCCGAGGGCCAGAATGACGCCTAAAGGATAGGCGGCGGCGAGGCCGAAGACCGAAAGGGTCAAGGTAAGGGGCAGGCCGCCCCACTGGCTGCTGTCTATCGCGGTCAGGCCGAAAATGCCCCCCTTCATCAGCCAGCCCATCACCACCAGCCCGGCTATCCAGGTGAAAATCAGGTAGCGGGACCACCATTTCCGGTTCCGCGACACCATCAGCAGGGCAAAAAGGATGATCATGGCGGTCAAGGGCCGCCATTGTTCCGCCGGGGGATAAAAGCCGAAAATGATGAAGCGTATGTTGGCGTGAATAATGGACCAGCAGGCTCCGCCGCTCTGGTGGCATTCGGCGCTGGTGCTGGCCCAGTGACTGTCAATCAAAGCCCAGCGGATAAAGGGCGGGACAACCATCCAGAGCAGGTAGAGAAACAGCAGGGTGAGCAGAGAATTGTACCAGGTGTTGAACAGGTTGTTCCGTAGCCAGCCGATAACGCCGGTGTTGATGACCGGCGGTTTAAGATCCTGGTAGTCTTCCGTGATATCGTAGACGGCCATGATGGTTTTATCTCTCCACCAGTTTCGATTTTTTGTTGTACCAGTTCATGAAGACGGAAGTGGTCAGGCTGAAAATGAGATACACGGCCATGATCAGGGCAATGCCTTCAATGGCCTGTCCCGTCTGGTTGATGGTGGTGTTGGCGACTGAAACGAAATCGGGAAAGCCGATGGCCACGGCCAGGGAACTGTTTTTGGTCAGGTTCAGCATCTGGCTGGTCAGCGGGGGAATGATTACCCGCAGGGCCTGGGGGAGGATGACCAGGTTCAATATCTGTCCGGGCGTAAGGCCGATGGCCATGGCGGCTTCCGTCTGGCCGTGGCTGACGGACTGGATGCCGGCCCGGACGATTTCAGCCACGAAAGCGGCGGTGTAAAGTACCAGCCCCATGAGCAGGGCGGTGAATTCCGGTGAAATGTTCAGCCCGCCGACAAAATTGAAGCCACGTAAAACCGGAATGTTCATGGCCGTCGGCGCCCCGCCGGCAATCCAGGCAATCAGGGGCAAGACGATGACCAGCAGCAGGGAGACGCGCCATACCGGGAAGTATTTTCCGGTTTCTTCCTGCCGTTTCCTGGCCCAGCGACGGAGAAAGTAACTGCCGACAACGGCAGCCAGGGCCATAAGCAACATGTAGAAATGGACCGGATGGTGGGCGGGAACGGCAAAAACCAGTCCTCGGTTGCTGATGAATACTCCCGGAAGCGGCTTGAGAGCCTGGCGGGGTGAAGGGAAAAACTGGTAGAAAAGGGCGTACCAGAAAAAAAGCTGCAACAGAACCGGAATGTCCTGCAGCACCTCGATGTAAATAGCCGCTAGTCTGGAAACCAGCCAGTTGCTTGAAAGTCGGGCAATGCCGATAATGGTGCCCAGGATGACAGTGATAATGATGCCGATGAATGACACTTTCAGGGTGTTTAAAACCCCGACCAGCAGGGCTCGACCGTAGGTGTCGGCGGCCGAGTAGCTGATCATCGACTCGCCGATCTCAAAGGCGGATTCGTTGTCCAGGAATTTAAAGCCGGTGGCGATATTCTGGCGTTCCAGGTTGGCCATGGTATTGGAAAAAAGATAGTAGCCAACCATGAGCACAATGCCCAGTGAAATCACCTGGTAAACGATGGCCCGTTTGTCCGGGTCCTGCCAGAAGGCGGTCCTGTTGGAGCTGGAATGCTGCCTGGAAGCCATAGCTTGTGATCCGAGTGAAAAAATCAGGGGACAGTGCCCACCGGATATACGTAAACTTGTGGGATGTCCCCGGTTTTTTGATTACAGTATGGAAACTACTTAAACGGCGGTGAATACATCAGGCCTCCCTTGGTCCACAGGGCATTCAGCCCCCGTTTCAGGCCCAAAGGCGTGTTGACGCCCACGTTGCGCTCGAAAACTTCGCCATAGTTGCCAACCTGCTTGATGATGTTGTAGGCAAATTTTTCATCCAGTCCCAAAGCTTTGCCATTGCCCTTGGTAACCCCCAGAAAACGCTGTACTTTCGGGTTTTTGCTTTTCAGCATTTCATCAACGTTTTTAGAGGTAATGCCCAGCTCTTCGGCATCAATCATGGCCAGTACGGCGTAATCGACAATGTCCCGCCACTGGTCGTCGCCATGACGGACGGCCGGGGCCAGGGGTTCTTTGGAAATGATGTCCGGGAGGATAACGTAATCGGCAGGGTTGGGTGCCACCGCCCGGGCGCCGGCCAGCTGCGACGCGTCCGAAGTCAGGCAGTCGCAGCGCCCGGAAAAGAAGGCCTTGGACAGTTGGGCCGTTTGTTCAATGACCACCGGTTTCCACTTCATTCCGTGGGAACGGAAAAAGTCAGCTACGTTTTGTTCTGTCGTGGTGCCGGGCAGGACGCAGATGGTGGCTCCATCCAACTCCTTGGCGCTTTTGATTCCCAGTTTTTTGGGAACCATGAAGCCCTGCCCGTCATAGTAGTTGACCGAAACAAAATTCAATCCCATGGCCGTGTCGCGGCTGAGCGTGCGGGTGGCGTTCCGGCACAACAGGTCAATTTCGCCGGATTGCAGGGCGGTAAAGCGTTGAACTGCCGTCAAGGGAATGAATTTAACCTTGCTGGCATCACCGAAAACCGCCGCGGCAACGGCCCGCCCGGTGTCCACGTCTAATCCTCTCCAGACCCCTTTTTCATCCGGCTGGCCGAAACCAAAGAGGCTGCCGTTGACGCCAACGGTAACGAAGCCTTTTTTCAATACGGAATCAAGGGTTTCACCGGCCCAGAGCAGGCTGGGTAGTGTGATCATGAGCATGATCAGGACGACGATGGAACTGGTGCAAAACTTTTTCATCTTGTTTCCTCCTCTTTGGTTTGAAGTCGCTTCCGGAAATGATTTGTAAATAGAATTATGTTTCCGAATTAACATGAAAGGGTTGTCTATTGCAAGAAATACCATGGATTTTTCCGGTTTTACCGGCGAAATATTTTGCCGGGATTGAGAAACTATTTTGTTGGTATGTCATCGGATGTTCAGGATTTATTGATCTTTTTCAGGAAACAGCAGTCGGCTTTCGAGAAAATATTGAAGAAGCAATTGATTAAACTGGGAAAAGGAGGCAAGCGGCCGGCACTCTACAGCAATTTCCAGGTGAAAACTTATGGAAGCTTTTTGGTCAGGGAATTAATGTCGGCGGCAAAAGAATTATTGTTGCGTCATGATGAAGAGTGTTATACATGTTTCGTGATCGAAAAAACAATACGATGCCGGAAGGTAATTTAATTCGCGGTAGTGATGGATGCCGGCGTTTGCCGATGGTGTTTGGGGGGCCGATGTCAATTGTTCCTGAATGTATTTTCTGCTATCACAACATTAAAGACAGGATTGAAGATGAGTATGGTTCAGTTGTCGCCGTTAGAGATTTATACCCGGTGACCAGCGGGCACACCCTGATTATTCCGAAACGGCATGTGGCCGATTATTTCATGCTCACCGAGCAGGAGTACCGGGATGTGGAAAAGCTGCTCAAGATTACCAGGGAAAAAATAATGGCGATGGACGCCGGCGTTGAGGGCTTCAACGTTGGCGTGAATTGCGGTTTGGCCGCGGGACAGTCGGTGTTTCATGTTCACATCCACCTGATTCCCCGCCGGCCGGGCGACACTCCCTGTCCCAGGGGCGGGGTCCGAGGGGTGATTCCGGGTCGAATGAGCTATTGACAAAGACCGCATGTCTTTTATGACGCGGAGGTTGATGATGATAATGAGATATGTTCTTGGTGCGGTCCTCGGGGCCGTCATTGGTGGGGTTGTCGGGTATGTTGGTAAGTGTTCCGGCAGCGCCTGAGGATTGACGGCCAGTCCCTGGTCAGGGGCGGTGGTTGGGGCGCTTCTGGGACTGATGTTTGCTTCTTCAACTGGTGGTAAATAGTGTTTGTCCGGAAACATTTGTTTTCCGATGAACGCTTGCAGCTGGCAGCAGTCAACTTTTAAAAGAAACAATGACCTGAATGGAGCTGTCAGCTTTTACCTCTCAGGATAAAAAACAAGGCCCGGCTTTACCAGCCGGGCCTTGTTTTTTATCGTAGGCATTATCTGGTTGTTGCTAAGCGCATTCAGAATAGCCGCAGGCGTGGCAGACGAAGCAGCCGCCCTCATGTTCCACCACCCCGCCACATTCCGGGCAGGCGCCGAAGGCGCTGTTGTCTTCCTTGAGAGATTCATCCCGGCAGCCGTTGCTTTGTTCCAGATTCAGGCGGATGGCCTGGGCAATGGCGTCGGCGCAGGAAGTTACCTTGTTGTCGCCGAAGCCGAAAGGCTTGTGACAGCTGATGCCGATCAGCTGTTTCACGATCGGTTCCGCCGGCAGACCGCTGCGCCAGGCCAGGGAGACCAGCCGGCCGATGGCTTCATTCTGGCTGGCAGCGCAGCCGCCGGCCTTGCCGATGGTGTTGAAAAGTTCAAAAGGCCTTCCCTGTTCGTCAACGTTGATGGTGACGTAAAGAGGACCGCAGCCGGTGGTCATCTGGAAGGTGCGGCCGGTCAGGGTGCGGGGACGGTCGCGCTTGACGGGGATTTCCGCCGCCGCCGGCTGCTTGCGGTCGGTTTTGCCGATGTTCAGCACCTGGTCTTCCCGGCAGCCGTCGCGATAGATGGTTACCCCCTTGCAGCCCAGCTTGTAGGCCTGGATAAAGGCTTCCTGGACTTCTTCAACCGTGGCATTGTGGGAAAAGTTGATGGTTTTGCTGACCGCGTTGTCAGTGTGCTTCTGGAAGACCGCCTGGATGGAGATGTGGTCCAGGGGGCTGATGTCGTGGGCGGTTTCAAAGATCTTGCGGTATTTTGCCGGGATCTCGTCAATGCCCTGCACGCTGCCGTTGTAGGAAATCTTTTTCAGGATTTCCTTGCTGAAAAAACCGTTTTCCTTGGCGATTTTTTCGAAAATCGGGTTGACCTCGAAAAATTCATCGTCGTCCATGACCCGGCGGATGAAGGCGACCGCGAACAGCGGTTCGACGCCGCTGGAGCAGCCGGCAATGATGCTGATGGTGCCGGTGGGAGCGATGGTGGTTCGGGTGGCGTTGCGAATCGGCGTACCGGGATCACGCCGGCCGTAGATGCTGTCCGGGAAGTTGGGAAAAGCGCCGCGCTTTTCTCCCAGGCGGATGGACATGGCCAAGGCGCGCTGGTCGATAAATTTCATGATTTCATCAGCGATTTCCCGGGCTTCGGTGGAGGAGTAGGGAATGCCAAGCTGCAGCAGGAGATCGGCAAAACCCATGACTCCCAGGCCGATTTTCCGGTTGGCCTTGGTGTTCTGTTCTATTTCCGGCAGGGGGTAGTGGTTGATGTCCACCACGTTGTCCAGAAAATGAACGGCCAGATCAACAGTTTCTCCCAGCTTGCCGTAGTCGATTTTTCCTTTGTCAACCATGTGGGAGAGGTTGATGGAACCCAGGTTGCATGATTCGTAGGGCAGCAGGGGCTGTTCGCCGCAGGGGTTGGTGCTTTCGATTTCACCGACCGCCGGCGTAGGATTGTCGGCATTCATCCGGTCCAGAAAGACGATGCCCGGTTCGCCCGAAAGCCAGGCCTGCTTGACGATCTGGCGAAAAATATTGAGGGCGTTCTGTTTTCTTACCACTTCGCCGTTCCTGGGATTGATCAGGTCGTAGTCGCTGTCCGTTTCCACGGCTTTCATGAAATCTTCGGTGATGCCCACTGAAAGATTGAAATTGTGCAGCAGGGAGAGGTCGCTTTTGACCTTGATGAAATCCATGATGTCCGGGTGGTCCACCCGCAGAATGGCCATGTTGGCGCCCCGGCGGGTGCCGCCCTGCTTGATGGTTTCCGTGGCGCTGTCAAAAACGGTCATGAAGGAGATGGGGCCGCTGGAAATGCCGCTGGTTGAATGGACGGCATCGTTTTTTGGCCGGATGCGGGAAAAGGAAAAACCGGTGCCGCCGCCGCTTTTATGAATGAGGGCGGTATTTTTGACCGCCTCAAAAATGCTTTCCATGGAATCGCCCACCGGCAGGACGAAGCAGGCGGAGAGCTGGCCCAGTTCCCGGCCGGCGTTCATCAGGGTGGGGGAGTTGGGGAGAAAGTCGAGCCGGGCCATCATCTGGTAAAAATCAAAAGCCAGGGCTTGCACATCGGCGGCGGCGTCAAAATTCCGTTCGCCGGCGGCGATGGTTCTGGCTACCCGCCAGAGCATGTCTTCTGGTTTTTCAATCGCTTTTCCCTGGTCGTCTTTTTTCAGGTAGCGTCTTTCCAGTACGGTTATCGCGTTTTCGGCAAAGGTGGGAATAACTGCCCCCTCCGGCAGCTTTTCTTCAACCGGCAGTTTCTTTCTGGCCATCTTTGATCCTCCTGATTCGTATAAATTGTTGTAATTATTGCAAGTTGATATACACTATATCTTGGGTATGGGAGAGTATAAATACACAATATATAGTGTATGTCAAGAAAAAATTGGAGAATTATGAAAAATATTTATAATTTGAAAGAGAGGTGTGCAGAAAATTATTGAAAGGGCTATCATTGCAGGTTGTTATGAAGAAAATATTTGTTTCCGGCAGGCTTCACTGCGGTTCATCTCTCAGCTTAAACATAATTCGGACAGATTACCTGTTGCTTGCATGGCAGAATAAATCTCTTGCCATTACGGTGAAAATCGCATATTATATACAGTTGTGTAGGGTGCGTGGTTGGAATGGCGAAAGTGATTTTTCCCGGATTAATGGCAGGTTCGTACGGAGTTGATGGTTATGAAACGAAATGGAATAAGAGCTTTTTTAGTTTTTTTCGCTTGTTTTTTGTTCTGGGGAGGAGTTGCTGCACCCGTATCCCACGCGGAAGATACAGCAGCCGCTTCCTGGTTGACGGTGGTTCGCGGCGGAGTTCTTGCCCATGATGTCGGTCTGTTCGGCGGTTCCGAAGAGCATGGCGCCGATTTGAACCTGGAGCTTCTTTTTGTTTCACCCGCCTGGATGGAAAAACTGTGGGCTCCCCATCCCCACTTGGGTGTGTGCCTCCATACTGACAATGATACCAACCAGGTATACGGCGGCTTAACCTGGGAAAAAGTTTTTATCAACCATATCTTTCTGGATTTTTCCTTGGGTTTGACCCTGCATGACGGCGACCTTCACTGCTCCCATCACTATTGCCACGATGACAAGGACCTTGGTTCAGCCGTGCTTTTTCGTGAAGCACTGGAGCTGGGTTACAATATTACTCAGCATCATTCACTTTCCCTGATTGTCAGCCACATGTCCAATGCCGGTTTGTCAAACGATAATGACGGCATGGACCATGTCGGCATTCGCTATGGCTATTCTTTTTGAAATTCCTGCGGTTTATGGAGTGAAGTTCCTTGTGACACGCCCCGGGCAGTTGCGCCTGATTTGAGCAGTTAGCAGCTGGTACTAATATTGGAGCGTGTTTAGGGGCAAGCTTGTCAAGAGAGCAGCCGGGCCAGCAGGGTGATGGGGTGGACGGTGTCAACGTTCATCGAGGCGATCTGAACGCCTTCGTTGAGCTGAATCAGGCAGCCCGGGCAGCCGCTGGCGATGATGGCGGCTCCGGTGTCGCGAAGATCGTCAATCTTTTCGCCCAGGATTTTCCGTGACAGGTCCTTGTGGGTAATGCCGAAAGAGCCGCCGGAGCCGCAGCAGCGTTCTGGATGGCGGAGTTCGACAAAATTGTCTCCAGCGATGAGCCGCAGCAGCCACCGGGGCTGCATGGTGATGCCCTGGCCCTTGCGCAGGTGGCAAGGGTCGTGGTAGGTGATCTTTTCTTTGATAGTCCTGCCTTGCAATAATTCCTCTAACATATCCCGTCGTTCATACAGCAGTTCACTGATGTCCATGACCCTGATGCGATCCGGCAGGGGATATTCTTTCAGCGTGTGGCCGCAGGTAGCGCAGCCAGTAACCACCAGGGCGAGGTCATCGTCGGCTTCGCGCATGACCTGAAGGTTTTGCCGGCGAAGCCGGGCCGCGGACTTCCGGTCGCCGGCGGCTTCGGTAACCGCCCCGCAGCAGGACCACGATGCCGGTACCACCACGTTGTATCCCAGCTTTTCCAGGACCAGGATGGTATCCATGCCCACGTCCGGGGTCAGGTAGCGGGTGGTGCAGCCGGGGTAGTAGAGCAGCCTTTCCCGACTGTCCCTCTTCAGTGGCCTTTCCCGGAGCAGGTCGTCAAGATTTTTTCGCGGCAGCTGGGGGATGACCGTCTGCTCGTCAATCAGCGGCAGGGGCAGACGCCGCTTCAGGCCGCTGCCGTTGGGCAGACGCCGCCAGGCGAGCAGCTGCAGCCAGGAGCCGATTTTCATCAAGGAGCGAAGCTGGTTTCTCTTGCCGGTCAGCAGGGCGAAAAGAAACTTTTTCACCGGGTGCAGACCGGTGGCTACGGTAATTTCCTGGCGGGCCGCCTTGACGATGGTAGTGATCTTGACGTTTTTCGAGCAGTTTTCCTCGCAGGAATGGCAGAGCAGGCAGTAGTCAACCGCCTGACGATAAAAATCTGACAGCTGTTCGTGATGGTCTTTCCCGCTGTTCAACAGGTGTTCAATCAAGGCCAGTTTCCCCCGGGCCACCATTTCCTCGCGACCGGTCTGCCGATAGATGGGGCATACGGACATGCAGGCGCCGCACTTGACGCACTTGTTCAACTCTTCCTTTATTTGCATACTGGTTTCAGTCATAGATTCTGGTGACCTCAGGAGGGAAATATTTTTCCAGGATTGAGAATATTGTCTGGATCAAAGGCCCGCTTTATTGACCGCATGGCGGCAATGGTGGCCGGGCTCCATTCCAGGGGAAAGAAATCTGACTTGGTGTTGCCGATACCGTGTTCACCGGAAAGGGTTCCTCCCAGTTCAATGGTGGCCGCGAAAATATCCTTCACCGCCTTTTCCCCCATGGCGGCCTGCCGGGCGTCGCTTTTATCCAGCATGATATTGACGTGGATGTTGCCGTCGCCGGCGTGGCCGAAGCAGACGATGGGCAGGTCGACTTCCCGGGCGATGGCTTCAATCCTGGCCAGCACCGCCGGGATTGCCGACCGGGGCACGGCTATGTCTTCATTGAGCTTGTCCGGGGCTATTTTGGCAATCGCCGGGGAAAGGGATCGGCGGGCCTGCCAGAGGACGTCGCGCTCGTCCTTTTCGCTGGCGGTAAGCATCATCACCGTGCTGGCTTCCACCAGCTTCTGGATGGCGCTGGATTCACGTTGAACGCTTTCTTCATCGCCGTCGACCTCCACCAGCAGCAGGGTTCTGGCTTCCGGGGGCAGGGTAAACGGCAGGGATTCGCGAATGGCGTTGATGGAATGGTGGTCAAGAAATTCCGTGGTTGAGGGAATAAGATGCTGACGGACCATGTCGGTTATCGCCAGGGCCGCTTTTTCCATCTCAGCAAAGGCCAGCAGCAGGGTGTGGGTGACCGCCGGCGCCGGCACCAGGCGCAGGAGAATTTTGGTGATGATGCCCAGGGTTCCCTCGGAGCCGACAAAAAGGTGGGTCAGGTCGTAGCCGGACACGGATTTGACGCACTTGTTGCCGGTGTTGATGATGGAGCCGTCCGGCAGCACCACCTCCAGGCCGCGGACGTAGTTGCCGGTTACCCCGTATTTTACCGCTCGGGGACCGCCGGCGTTTTCAGCCACGTTGCCGCCGATGGTGGAAAAGGCCAGGCTGGCCGGGTCGGGTGGATACATGAGGCCGTACCTGGCCACTTCTTCCTGCAGGTCCCCGGTAATGACACCCGGCTCCACGGTGACCAGCAGGTTGTCAAGATCAAGTTCCAGGATCTGCTTCATCCTGGTCAGGGAAATGACCATGCCGGTACCGGTTGGGATGGAACCGCCGGACATGCCGCTGCCAGCCCCCCGGGGGAAGACGGGAATGTGCAGTTGATGGGCAAGATCCATGGCCGCCGCCACCTGGGCCGTGGTTTCCGCCAGAAGAGCCAGCTGCGGTTGGCTCATCTGCCGGGTGGCGTCGTAGCCGTAGCAAAGCAGGGCTTCCGGG
Organism: bacterium; assembly: GCA_029940125.1. GTDB lineage: Bacteria > Desulfobacterota > Anaeroferrophillalia > Anaeroferrophillales > Anaeroferrophillaceae > DQWO01. The sequence goes on along the minus strand of JAOZRP010000041.1, from coordinate 199 downwards.
GTGTCCAGTACCTGTTCCTCGCGGATGCCGACGCCGGCCTGGAGCAGTTTTTCTTTTAGTTGCATGGCTTCTTTATCTCAATAAAAGCCCCTGCAGGGGCAGGGGCCTTTGTTGGTTGGTTTGTCAGCCTGATGATTACTGAAGACTAAATCACGGCTGAACGTTTATCCGAAAACTGTAATTTTCGGCATTGGGAACT
>JAOZRP010000321.1 GCA_029940125.1 bacterium | reverse complement strand
GGTTTTGGCCGCCGAACGAATCACACGATGTGATTCGCGGCGGACGCCTCGGAGCGGCACACGATGTGCCGCGAGAATGAGCGAGAGCCATGCCGGAACATCCCGATACCCTGTTGGGTTGCGGGCGTTAAGCCCGCCTTGGCTTTTTAAATGGTGCCGGGTAAGGATGATGGAAGCGCAATACGATCCACAGCAAATTGAATTGAAATGGCAGGCCCATTGGGAACAGGAGAATACTTTTGCCTCTGTTGATGGAGACGGGGAAAAGTACTACCTGCTGGAGATGTTTCCCTATCCGTCCGGGAAAATTCATATGGGCCATGTGCGCAATTATTCCATTGGCGACGTGGTGGCCCGCTACCAGCGGATGAAAGGCTTCAACGTCCTTCATCCCATGGGTTGGGACGCCTTTGGCATGCCGGCCGAGAACGCGGCCATCGAGCGCCAGGTTCATCCGGCCGCCTGGACCAGGGACAACATTGAATCCATGCGCCAGCAGCTCAAGCGGATGGGGTTCAGCTACGACTGGAACCGTGAGCTGGCGACCTGCGACCCTTCCTACTACCGCTGGGAGCAGCTCTTTTTCCTCCAGATGTACGAAAAAGGGCTGGTGTACAAGAAAAAATCCTCCGTCAACTGGTGTGAACACTGCCAGACGGTGCTGGCCAACGAGCAGGTGGAGGCCGGCTTGTGCTGGCGCTGCGGCCAGGAAGTTGAAAACCGGGACTTGAGCCAGTGGTTTTTCCGGATCACCAATTACGCTGAAGAACTGCTGGCCGGGTGCGACAACCTGCCAGGGTGGCCCGAGCGGGTCACCACCATGCAGAAGAACTGGATTGGCAAAAGCGTTGGAGCCAATATCGTTTTTCCCCTGGTGGACAGCGATAAAAGCATTACCGTCTTTACCACCCGCCAGGACACCCTCTACGGGGCGACCTTTATGAGCCTGGCTCCCGAGCATCCCCTGGTTGCCGAGCTGGTGGCCGGCACTGGCCGGGAAGCCGAGGTGGAGGCGTTTATCAGCCGCTGCCGCCAGGCGCGGCATGAAAATCGTGATCCCGGCTCCCAGGAAAAAGAGGGAGTGTTTACCGGCCGCTACTGCCTCAATCCGGTGACCGGCCGGAAGATGCCCATCTACCTGGCGAACTTCGTCCTGCTGGAATACGGCACCGGGGCGGTGATGGCGGTGCCGGCCCACGATCAGCGCGACTTTGAGTTTGCCCGCATGTACGACCTGCCGGTCGTCGTGGTGATTCAGCCGGAAGGTGAAAAGCTGGATCCCGGCACGATGGAAGAAGCCTATGTTGGTGCCGGGCGGCTGGTGAATTCCGGTCCCTTTGACGGTCTTGACAACCGGGAGGCCCTGGAGAAGATTGCCGGCTACCTGGCCGAGCAGGGCAAAGGCAAAAAGACGGTTACCTACCGCCTGCGCGACTGGGGCATTTCCCGCCAGCGCTACTGGGGAACCCCGATTCCGATCATCTACTGCGACCACTGCGGCGTCGTGCCGGTGCCGGCCAAGGATCTGCCGGTGGTGCTGCCGGAAAAGGTAAACCTGAGCGGCGCCGGCGGCTCCCCCCTGGCGGCCATGCCGGATTTTGTGGAAACCACCTGTCCTGTCTGCGGCCGCCAAGCCCGTCGGGAAACCGATACCATGGACACCTTTGTCGAGTCGTCATGGTACTACATCCGCTATGCCTGTGCCAACTACGACCGGGAACCGCTTGACAAGCGGGCGGTTTCCTACTGGCTGCCCGTTGACCAGTATATCGGCGGCATCGAGCATGCCATCCTGCACCTGCTTTACTCCCGCTTTTTTACCCGGGTGCTGCGCGACCTGGGCTACGTTGACTTTTCCGAGCCCTTTACCCGCCTTTTGACCCAGGGAATGGTGATCAAGGATGGGGCCAAGATGTCCAAGTCCAAGGGCAACGTTGTCGATCCCGATGCCCTGATCAAAAAATACGGGGCCGACACCGCCCGGATGTTCAGTCTGTTCGCGGCGCCGCCGGAACTGGACCTTGACTGGAATGAGCAGGGGGTTGAAGGGGCCTCGCGGTTTTTGCACCGCCTCTGGCGGCTGGTGCACGCGGCCTTGCCGATGATTGAGGACACGGTTCCGTACGCGGGGGCTTTTGCCGATCTGCCGGAAACCCTGCAGACCCTGCGGCGGAAAACCCACCAGACGATCAAGAAGGTGCGGCAGGATGTTGAGGAACGCTTTCATTTCAACACCGCCATCAGCGCCGTGATGGAGCTGGTGAATACCCTGAAGCCTTATATCGACCAGCCGGTTGACGATCCTGTTTGCCGCCAGGTGGTCAGGGAGGCGGTGGAAACGGTCCTGGTGCTCCTGGCCCCGATCGTTCCCCATATTACCGAAGAGTTGTGGCAGTGCCTGGGGCAGGAGACGGAATTGTCCGCCTGCCGGCTGCCGGACCATGATCCGGCGTCAATCCAGGTTGATACGATCGTGATGGTGGTCCAGGTCAACGGCAAGGTTCGGGAGCGGCTGAACGTCGCCGCCGACATCGGCCGCGATGAGCTTGAATCCATGGTCATGGCCAGCGGGAAGGTTCAGAAGTACCTGGAGGGAAAACCGGTGAAAAAGTTCATTGTCGTCCCCAAAAAATTGGTTAATGTCGTTGTCTGAGCCGAGGTGCATCATCAGAAAAGCAGCCGTTGTCATTTTTATCGCCTTATTTTTGCCCGCCTGCCTGGGCTACCACTTCCGCGGCTACGGTGACAGCCTGCCGGCGGACATCAAAACCGTTGCCATCAAGCCTTTTGGCAACCGGACCTACGAAAGCCAGGCTGAAAATTACATGGTCAATGCCCTGGTGAACGAGTTTTCCCGCAGCAAGCGGCTGAAGGTGGTGCCGGAGGCAGAGGCGGATCTGGTGATCAGCGGCGCGGTTCTGGCTATTGACAGCAGCAGTATTTCCTATATCGGCGATGACCGAACCTATGAGTACCGGGTTACGGTGAGAATTGAGGTGGAAGCCCGCGACATGCGCCGGGATGAAGTCATCTGGCAGAACAACAGCATGAGCGAAGTGGAAGAATACCATACCAGCGGGGTTCCCA
>JAOZRP010000040.1 GCA_029940125.1 bacterium | reverse complement strand
GAAATGTCAACGATAAAGATTTGACCCCCTTCTATTTGCTGATATAGAACCTGATAGCATTAAAGGTCGCAGCGCCAATTCCTTCAACGTTTTGTATCTGCTCAATGGTTTCAAACGAAGAAACGGTTTTTCTGTATTCAACAATCTTTACCGCCAGCACCGGTCCCACCTGGGGAAGTGCAATCAGTTCCGTTAACGTGGCCTGATTGATATTAACCGGGGCGCGCAACTCCTGCTTTTCCAGCTTCGTGACCAACTTCTCATAGTGCCTGTTTAAGTGCTTCCAGGCCATTTCCCGGTTTTTCTGATCAATCCATCGCTCATTATCAAAAGTGCCAAGCACATAAATCAACTGTTCTTCATCTAATTTGCCATTGACGTCATGATGGGGACAGTGTCTTATTTTTTTGCCATCTTTGACTTCAACTGCAGCAAAACTTGAATCCGGAAGAAGCCGGATGGTCATCTCACTCCATTCCTGACACAGGCCGGACTTCTCACCACCAAGCAAAAAAGCAAACAGGCACAACGGCAATAATATCCAAAAAAACAGCGTTTTCCTTGCTTGTCTCATGGTTTTCCAGCTCCGCTCCCCAGCGGTGGGGTCAAATCTTTATTGTTGACAATTTATTTTCGATGCGCCGGACTAAGGCATCCAATTCCGCGTCCTTTTTCCTCCTCTCCCTCAAGCGCTTCCGGCTCTGGCTGACCGTAGTGTAATCAACTCCCAGAAGGCGCCCGATCTCAACTCCTTTCAAACCTCCAAGCCGATACAACAAATCCATGGCAATTTGCCGCTCCACGCCTCTCCGCTTTAATTGATCAAGGTCAACACCCGTCTCGGCACTAATCACCGCAAGGATGTCACCCTGCGCCAAACGACTGTAAACTTTTCTGACCGCCGGCTGTTCCCTGTCCTTACCCTGGGACAGGAAGCTGTTTTTAATCCAGCGGACAAATGATTCTGTACCAATAATGCTTTGCCCCACAACCTTGTCTTTGATGTCCAGATTTTCAGCAAGATCCATAAAGATTTGCCGACGGTATGCCAGCCGTCCCTCCCGGGTGTTGCCGCCATACTCTTCAAGAACAAGCTCATGGCAAACGTTTACCCGCTCATCCGTACCATCTTCCTCCTCTACATACCCATTGAAACTGCTCCATTGATAATCATGCAAATACGCCATTAACTCTTCAACTGACGCCTCCTGAAACGTCTTTATCCGCACCGGATTGAGGTGAATATAGCGTGACACCATGGTCAAAAACGATTCCTGTTCAACAAGCACGCTTTTGTAGCGTCCTTGATAAAGATGACCGATACGCCGGTGCCGTTTATTAAAATAGGCGGTATACGAGATGTTAAAATGCCGCATAAATTCTGAAAGATTCCCCCGGGGAGTTTCAACCAAAAGATGGAAATGATTCCCCATCAAGACATAGCAGTGCAGTCGGATATCGTAAATATCTATGGATCTGGCAAGAAAATCGAGAAAGGAGAATCGATCGACATCATCGACAAAGATCTCCCTGCCCCCATTGCCACGATGCATCACATGGTAAAAGGCGCCGGGATATTGTATGCGGAGAGAACGTGCCATGAGTTTTTGTTAAACGTAATAAGCAATTTTGTCAATAATAAAGATTTGACCCCACCTAAAAGGACATCTTGGCTTTGATGATTTCCAACCGGGAAATGAAATTCTTGCTGATCAGAGTATTATCATGCTCGCTGCTGATTACGTGGGGAGTGATGAAAATCATCAGCTCGGCGCTTTGATATTCCTTTCCCTCGTAGCCGAACAAGTACTTCAGCCCCGGGATGCGGCTCAGGCCGGGGATGCCGCTGTTCGACTTGGTGTTTGTCTGGCGGATTAAACCGCCGATGACGATGGTCTGGCGGTCCTTGACCGATAGGGTCGTGGTCGCCACCCGCTTGCGGAAAATGGGAGAGTTGACCCCTTCCACCGTCTTGTCCGACAGGGAACTCACTTCCTGGCGCAGATCCATCCTGACCATGCCGTTCTCGTTGATATGGGGAGTCACCTCCAGGATGATGCCCGTGTCGCGGTACTGGATGGTTTTGTCAACCGTAGTCGCGGTGGACGAAGCGTCGTTGGTCCGGTATTCCGAGGTTACAATGGGAACTTCTTCGCCGATGTCGATCCGGGCCGGCTGGTTGTCGGAAGCCAGAACGTGGGGCGAGGAAAGCACGTTGACCCGGTTCTTTTCCGCCAGGGCCTTGATCATGGCCGTAAACCGACCGGTATTTTGAATAAGGTAGGAAAAACCGGAGCCTATTACACTTTCCCCGGTGCCGTTGATAACCCCCAGACCGGAATCCAGGCTGAGCGTACCGTCGGCCCCGGTCCCGAACAGCCCGTGGGAGATGTAGCGCCACTCCACGCCCAGCTTGTTCGATTCATCCAGCAGCACCTCGGCAATGGTAGCTTCAATCAGCACCTGCCGGGGAAAAAGATCCAGCTTCTGAATGATCGGCATGATCTTGCGGTAGTCGGAGCCCAGGGAGCGCACCAGGATGGCATTGGTGGTTTCATCAACCACAAAGCTGACCGGCCCCTCCAGGGTGCCGCTGACCGCCTCCGGGGGCAGCTTCTTTTTGATTTCCTTCTCCAGGCCGCTGGTCAGCCTGGTTGTTTTCTTGTTCCTGGTGTTTTTATCCTTATTTTTTACCTTATTCTTATCCGTCGTTTTGCCATTGCCAAACAGCCCTTTCAGCACGTCAACAATGTTGGCCGCCACCCCGTTCTGGACGTAATAGACAAAAACACCCTCGCGCTTTTCCGCCTTGATCGGCAGGGCCAGCTCCCGGTCCAGCTCACCAACCCACAAGTCGGCAAAGTTGAGCAGCTTGGCGTTGCGGGTCAGGGCCAGCAGCAGATTGAGACGCTGGAAAGGCAGGAAAGAGATGGTATTGTTGGGATTGACGTGCTTGTCCGCCGCCAGGCCCACGGACTTGGCCAGCTTGTCCAGCTCGTCGACGATGGTTTCCGCTTCCACGTGCTGCAGCTGATACACCTTCAACTTCAGGCCGGCAAAGGTGCTGACGTCAAACAATTCAACCAGGCGGGAAATTTTCGCCAGGGTATGAGGATAGTCGCTGACCAGGAAAATGCCGCTGCGTTCGTGGACGCTGAGCATGGCTCCCTTGCTGAGAAAAGGCTTGATAATTTTTGCCAGCTCATTGGCGCTGATAAAGCGCAGGCGAAAGGCCTTGATCGACTGGCCCTGCAGAGGTTTTTTGCCGCCGGAGATATCCAGCCCCCCACCATTGATGGCCAGGGGAACGGAAGACAGGGGCAGGATCTCCAAAATCGGTCCCTTGTCAAGCAAAGCCGCGCCCTGGGTGCGCAGCACTCCCTGCAGCAGATCAATCAGGCCGTCGTCGTCAAGGGAGTCGTCAAACTCCATCGTCACCTTGCCTCCCACGTCGGGATGCAGGATGTAGTCGCGACCCAGGAAACCCATGAACAGGCGCACCACGTCAAGCAGGTCGGCGCTGTCAAAGTGAAATGAAACCGCCTGCTTCGTCGACAAATCCCCTTTGCCCTTGGCTTTGGTTTTGCTTTGCGGCCGCGCCGCGCCTCCCGCCATCGGCGATTTGCCGGTTTTCATCACTTCATCAAGCTGCTGGTTGAACTGCCGCTGGTGCTCCTCAAGCCGGTGCGCTTCCTCGCTCTGACGGATGACCTCGCTGACCTCCCCCTCCTCCTTCTCCGCTTCGGTGGCCTCGGGGGCATTCAAAGCCGGCTTGTCGTGAGAGAAGATTTCCTCGGCCGTAATGGCGTCCTCGCGCACGGAAGGTTCAAGAAAGGCGCAGGAAGAGCCAAAAAAAACGACGGCCAGTAAGAGAAGAATCAGGTACGTTTTCTTGCTTTTCATGGATCACTCCAACTAATTTTCAGGAACAACCGGATGATATCGCCGGATTCTTACCGACGGTTTTGATGACGACTGCGGCAATTCCGGAGGATTGCCGCCGTGATCAAGTTCATTGAGCTTGCTGGCGCCGGCAGCCGGCAGATCACGGCTCCGGCTGCGATCGTTCGGCGACAGCTTCAAGCTGTTGTTGACCGCCGGCACCCGCCGCGACGGCAGTCGCCTGCCGGTGGTCAGGCGACGACTTTTCAGGCGCTCCGCCGTCGACGTTTTCGACCGCCGCCCGACGCTGCCGCCCGCCCCCTGATTAACAGACCGGTTGGCGGTTCTGGACGGCCGCTTTTTAACGCTGTCAAACAGGGGAATGGTATACGATTCACCGCTTTGTTCCTCCTTGATCACCACCGAGGTCTTGTCAACGGAAACCAGGGTATAGGAACGTCCCCGACTGCTGTCGCTGGAAACGGTTTCACCTTCGCTGACCAGGCGCTTCGGCCGGTCCCGGCGAAAACGCTTGAACTCCAGCAGGGCCATTTTCTTGTCCCCGCGGATCATGGTGCCGTAAAGGATGACATCCTGCTTGGCTTTGCTCTTTTTTACCTCCGGTTTTTTCTCTTCCTTGTCGCCGGCGCTGGCAGCCGCGGTCGGCGACCGCCAGGCCTGCCGGTTGGCGGCAAAAAGATTTTTTTCCACCACCACTTCATAATTCTTGGCCGTCACCTTCGGCTTGTTCAGCAGGGTTTTCAGCTCCTTGATGATTTTCCGGTGGTTCTTTTCATTTTTTTCCTGCTGGAAATCAATCGCCCGGTAGAAGCTGGTCGACGCCTTCGAGCGATACGACTGCAGCGAGGCCGCCAGCACCAGGAGCCCCAGCAAAAGCAACAGCAGGCTGATAAAATCCCGAAAGGTCAAGTTTTTCATGTGCCCTGCAAGCTGGTCAGTGCCATCAATTCGGCGTTGAGATAATAGTAGCGCTTCTCGCGCCGGCTGATGGTCTTGATTTCCACTTTATGGAAAAACAGGTAATGGGGATCATTCTGCACCCCGATAAAAAAATCCCTGATGGCGCCGATTTCCGCCCGGCAGTTGATCCGCAGCTGCAAAAAGGTTCGCTGCTCCACCGTTTTCCGGGGCAGAACCTTGGTCATCCTGACATCCACGTGGCTGGCGGTGGCCAGCTTCTTGACAATATTCTGGAACCGGGCTTCGGAGAGCGACGGCGTTTCATCCCAGACAAAACGGGTCTTGACCAGATCCTGCTGAAACTTCTTCAGGTCGGCGGTCATGGAGACATATTCTTTGCCGTTCTTGAGAATGCGGCTGTACTTGTCGTACTGCAGCTGCTTCAATTCAATCTGCTGATCCAGCGTCCGGCCGCGCTCACGGCAGGCATACACTCCCCAGCGGACGACCACGACAACCAGAAGGACTGCGGCGACGGCCAGCAGCGAGCCGCGCTTGTTCTGGGTGAATCGCGATTGTAAAGCCTGCAGCCATGAACTTGACATATTTCTCAACCTTTTACTCCAGGGTGGCCACAATCTTGAAAGTTTCCATGGTGCCCCTTTTTACCACCGGTGAATCAAACTTGGCCTCCTTGAACAGCGGCGACGCTTCCAGGGCCTCGATGATCGTGGTCGCCGACGGCGACGAACCGCTGAGCCGCACCTGCCGTTCGGTAATCACCAGCGACTTCAACCAGGCATCCGTCGGTACCGCCTCGGTTACCTCCTTCAACAAATCAACCACGATCGGCTGAGCTTTCACGTAGCGGGCCACCCCCTGAAGCTGATCGATAATCGCCTGGTTTTTCTGCCGCAGGGTGCTGAGTTCTTCGGCGTGCTGGCGAATCTCCGTCAGCTTGGCTTCCAGCCGCCGCAGATGCGCCCGTTTGCCGGCCAGGCTGGCCAGCGGCAGACTGAACAGGGAAAAAAGAAAGAACAGCAGGGCCGCGGCCTGCAGCCAGAACATGAATTTCCGCCTTTTCAGCACCGAAACCGGCACCAGGTTGACCTGGTGGGGGAAGGAGGCGAAAGGCCGACTGGCGGAAACCGGCTGCTTGGCGTCATATTCACTCCCTTCCAGGGGTTCCAGCTCCGAGGCAAGCTCCGCCAGCGGCACGTCCCCCTGCCAGAGCCAGAAGCGTTCCAGGGAAATGGGCAGGTTTTCCAGCAGGGGGCGGGACTGCCGCAGCAGCCGCTTGCCGGCCTCGGGATCCGTTCCCTTCTCCCAGGCATGGAAAACTACCTCGTCATCCATGACCACCAGTTCGGTATTCTCCCGCCCGCCGGCAAGATAAATTCCCGTCGCTGCCTGCTTCCAGGCCAGGTAGACAAGGGAGGGGAAAATAATCGACAAGGTCATGCCGCTGTCGGCAAAGGCATCAAGCAGGAAACCGACCGGAGCCTTCGGGGCCACGGTCGCCGTGATCCGCAGGCCGTCGTCATCCACCCGGCTGACATAGTTCAGGTACACGGAAGACAAGTCATAGGGAATATGGCGCACCAGCTCGTAGCGCACCGCTTCCTCGAGGTTGTCGACCGCGGCCAGGGGCAGATGGCACTGAACCAGGTTGAAATACCGGAGCGGCAGGCCCAGCAGGATGGTATCATCGGCCCGGGGCTGGCATTCATCCTTGATCTGCCGCAAAACATCAGCCAGGGAAGAGTTTTCGCCCAATGGAAAAACTTTCTGTTCCCTGAGCCGCAGCCCCGCCACCAGGCCGCCGCTCAAGCGGTTGAGCACCAGGCGGTCCTCCAGGTAGAAAAGCAGCAGGGTTTCAGGTAGCAAAGCGGCCATAGTCAGTATGTTTTCCTTACCATCATCCGGGAACTTGTCCCAGAATGGGCGGTCAGCCTTTAACTGCAAGAAATTGACGCGATGTTTGACTTAAAACCAGCGGCCGAACGCTGCAAACGTTTACCAGGAAAGGAACTCTCCCGGCTGAACCTCAAACAAAAAGTTACAATCCAGGTACAGATTCGTGAAATCTGTTACAGCTGCCGGTCGCGGGTCGGCTGTCATTCTATTGACAGAACGGCAAAAAACCGTTGTCCTTTCAGAGGAAAAAGGCTCTTTTTCCGGCCCGCGGGGCACAAAACGGCATATTTTTCACTGTACCGGTAATAACCTAGCAAGTGATATGCCATCCGTAACAGGTGAGAAATAAAAGGAAAGAGATAATGTTCCGACAAAATCCGGTTTCGCTGAAACAGGCTCCCGGGGAAGAGAAAAAGAGAGCTTCAACGGCCTGAAGTGTTGACAATCCACCGGCGCCAGCGGCCGCAGGAACCGTCGGCATTTTTCCGGCTCACTTCAATCGAAAGGTAGACAGGGGAGGTGGAAACGGTGAAAAAACGGGTCAGCTGGGAATAGTTCTCCTGGGAAACCACGTCGCTGAGTTCGTCAAGTCGGCGCAGCGGCGCCTCCCGGCGGCGTTTGACAATTTCTTCAATAACATCGTCCGGCAGCCCCGCCACCAGCCGGAAGGCCGCCGGCGCGGCGCTGTTTACATCAATTTTCCGGCGGGCGCCATAGACGGAAAGAAAGGAAACCAGGCCCGGAAACTCCTCGGTGCCGTAATACAGCTCCGGGGTAATCCCCTTGACCAGCAGCAGCTCCTCCAGGGTTTCAATAAAGTAATTCTTGCAGGCATAGGGATGTTCCAGGGACTGGTAATAATCGTTTTCCGCTCCGTCCAGGCGATGTTCATCGTCGGAGTCAATCCAGTCCTGGATAGAGTTGATCATCCCGGTCTGCTCGGCCCCCGGCGGGACGCCGCAGGCCGCGAAAATTTCTTCCCAGAGGGATATAGGAATGTCATTGACGGAAAACTTGCCGTTTTCATCCAGCAGGCGCACGGCCAGCTGCCGGCCGTCGAGGTTGTAGTCATACGGTTCATAGCGCGGGAACCAGAGATCAACCGCTTCCTCGGCAATGGCCTCGACTTCTTCCTGCTTGTGCAGCAGCACCCGGTTGGCCCGGCTTTTGAGAAATTCATGGAAGCCTTTTTCCCGCGCCGAGCGATAGAGATAGCGGTCCACCAGCCGCCGCTTGCGATTCAGGGCCGCCTGAGCCCGGAAACGAGAGGCGGTCGCGTATCCCAGGCAGAGCAGGGAAAGCAGCAGGATAATCCAGAAAACCGCCAGCAGGGCAAAGCCCCGCTCCCGGGGCCGGCGGCGCTGAAGCATTGTCGTCATGGTGCCGCTCATGGCTTTCTTCCCCACTTCCTGACCGGCATCGGCAAGGTCAGGTGAATGAGCAGTTGGCGGGCCTGTTCACCCACCCGGTAGCTGAACAGCACGTACTCCGGCAGCGACGGCTCATTCCAGGAATCCTCGTTAAGGACATAATCGGCCGGCAGACCCTCGTCGCCTTCCTCCGCCGCGTCCACCGGGGGAATGAACTTCTCCCCATCATAGGAAAACGCCCCCTGCCGCAGGCCGGAGACAATGAGAAGGCTTTCCTCCTTGAGCTTTGCCGGCAGTTGATAGGCGGCCCTGGTTTCAGGGCTGAGCTGCCGGAATTCCTCCAGCGCGTCCAGCAGCTGCAGGTTGGGTATGGGGGATTTGTAAAGGTAAAATTCCCTGGTGTCGCCATCAGCCGCCGCCAGGTAGGCGCAGGCAAAGTACAGGCCGCCGCGACGATGCTCCCGGGCTCCGAAGCCATTGGTGGTCACATAGAAAACCGCGGCCGGGCCGCCGGCAAAGAAAAATCCCCGCCCCTTGTCCGAATTAAACGTGTAGGGGGACAGGTGGGCAAAGTCATCCCGCAGCAGGGTATTCAACCTTTGTTCGCGGGCCATCTGGTCCCCCTGATCCCGCTGGCGGCTCCACACCCGGGTGGCCATGGCAAAAGCCTGATACAAAACCATGATTACCAGGGACATGACCGTCAGGGCGAGAATCACCTCAACCAGGGTAAAACCCCTGCTGGCGGCAGCGCCACGCTCCCCGCGGACAGTCGTTGACATCACCGCATCCCCACCTTTCACCTGCACCCTTTTCCCCGTCGCCGATTTCAACTGCCGGTCGCGGCGGGCAGCGGCGTCAGGTGTTCTTCCTTGAACGAATCGCTGAAATAACCCAAGCGGAAGCGCTGCTCCTGGGTCAGGGTCAACAGTTTTTTCTGTTCGGGGCCGTAATGAACCCGCAGCACGAACCGATACAGTTCTTCCGGCAGCTTCACCGGCACTTCCGTTTCGCTGAAAGCGGTACTGTCGTCCTCCCGGACGTCAACCGGCAGCAGCTGCAGCTCCCAGGAACCCACGGCCAGCTCCCCGCGCCAGGGAAAGTCGTCCTCCCGCACATCCCGGGCCAGCAGAAAGTCAAAAAGCTGGCCGGAAACCAGCTGCACCTGGTCCAGCCGTCGGCCTTTCCTCTCCAGTTTCATGCTGGAAGACAGCACCTGGAAAAAAACCGTTACCGTCAGGCCCACCACCATGACCGCCACCAGCATTTCCAGCAGGGTAAAACCGCGATTATTGCTCATCATTCCATCTCATCCCCGGGGACGGAAATTTTCACTTCTCCCAGCACCGGATCCACTTCCAGGAGCAGCTGCCGGCTGCCGGAACGCAGGAACAACGGCCCCCCGGCCGCCGAACCGTCGGCATAGAAGGTCAGCAGCACTTCCGGCTCCTCCCCAACAAGCGGCTCCCCGTCAACGGACAGGCAGACGTCTATCCCCGGCGGCAGCTCCTGCCGCCGGTGGCGCAGGGATTCTTCCACGACGCGGGCGGCCGGAAGATATTGGCATTCATTGTCCTGGTCGGCCAGGAGGGCGTAGCTGCGGGAGGCAAGAAAAAAAGCGTGCAGCGAGCGGGCGGCGGTTCGCAGCCGGAAGGAGTCCCGCTGGCGGAAATTGACGCCGTACCAGATGGAAACGGACAGGGCCAGCAGCACCATGACCACCAGCAGCTCCACTAAAGTAAAGCCGGCCGGAGTTTTCTTTACTGCGCTTGAATCGGTCAATTTTCCCAGCTGTTGATATCCTGGTCGTCTCCCTCGCCACCGGCCTGCCCGTCGGCACCGTAGGAAGAGAGATCATACTCCCCGTGTTCACCGGGACACTTGTACACGTAGGCGTTGCCCCAGGGATCATGGGGAATGGCCTTGGGCAGGTAGGGGCCGTCCCAGGTCTCCACCCCTTCCGGCTTCTGGCGCAGGGCCTCCAGGCCCTGTTCGGTGGTGGGGTAGCGGTCGTTGTCGAGGCGGTAGGAATCCAGGGCCGTTCCCAGCAGGGAAATCTGGGCCTTGGCCGTTTTGTGCTTGGCACCGCCGATTTTCTTGAACATTTTCGGGGCCACCAGCGAGGCCAGCAGGCCGATGATGACCATGACGATCAATAATTCGATCAAGGTGAAGCCCCGCCGGTTCAGCGGCGGCCGCCCGCGTGATATTTCTTTCATGCGTTCTCCTTCATATGGTTACAGCTAAAGGCTGAAAATTACCAACTCCTTCGGGAACATCCGTTCCCGAAAAATTTACAGCCCCATGTCGTTAATGCTGAAGATGGCCATCAGCATGGAAACCACCATCGCCCCGATGACCAGCCCCATAACCAGGATGACCAGCGGCTCGAACAGGGCGGTGAAATTCTTGATGCTGACCTTCAAATCCCGCTCGTACAGGTCGGCGATCTTCTTCAGCATTTCCCCCAGGCGGCCGGTTTCCTCGCCGACGCCGATCAGGTGCACGGCCATGGAGGGAAACAGGTTGCTGTTCGCCAGGGAGCGCGACATGCTGACCCCCTGCTTCAAATCGCCGTAAAGCTGCTGGAGGTAATCGTAAATCACCCGGTTCACCACCACGCCGCGGACAATCAGCAGCGATTCGAGAATCGGCACGCCGCTGCCCAGCAGGGTTCCCAGGGTGCGGGAAAAACGGGAAATTTCCGTTTTGCGGTGCATGGTGCCGAAAATTGGCAGGCGCAGCTTCATACGGTCCCAGTTCAGTCTTCCCTTGGGAGTGCGGTAATAGTAGCGCCAGCCGGCGATCACAACCGCCAGCAGAAGCAGCAGGATCCACCACGACGCCCGCAGGAAGCTACCGGCCGCCAGCATCAGCCGGGTGGCCAGGGGCAGCGCCACCCCCATATCGGAAAAAATCAAGGCAAACTTGGGAATGACGAAGGTCAGCAGCACCAGGATGGAAAGTCCGGCGGTAAAAAGCAAAATCACCGGGTAGGTCAAGGCGGACACCAGGTATTCCTTCAACTCCTGGATGCCGCCTAGGTAGTCGGCAACGCTGGACAGAGATTCCTCCAGCACTCCACCCGATTCCCCGGCCTTCACCAGGTTGATCAGGATGGGAGGGAAATAGGCGGGATGCGCCCGCAGCGCCTGCCAGAGGCTGCTGCCTTCCTTCACCCGCTGGTAGACGTCAATGACAACCTGCCTGAATTTCTGCCGTTCGGTCAGCTCGCTGACGATAATCAGGCTGCGGGTCAGGGGAACCCCGGACCCCAGGAGAATGGCCAGGTCTTCGGCAAACATGATCAGTTCTTTTGTCTTGGCGCCGCGCTGCCAGACTGCCCCCAGCTGATCTGTCAACCGGCGCAGGGACGGCAGCGAAAAGCTGCGGGCCGCTGCTTTCCCGGCAGCGGCCGTCGACCGTCGGGAACGAAGCGATGATTTCTTGCCGCTCTCTTCCCCCGCCAATGCGATCCTGATCGGGGTCAAGCCCTGCTTCTGCAGCATGCCGGCCACCTGCTGCGGGTCGCTGCCCAGCCGCTGCCCGACGGTCACCTTGCCGTCCGCGCCCACCGCGCGGTATAGGTACACCTGTCCACTCATAACCTTGAAATTAGCGCTTTTCCCGAAAAATTGCAACCGGCATCTAAAAGCAAAG
>JAOZRP010000039.1 GCA_029940125.1 bacterium | reverse complement strand
TCGCCGGCCGTCCATGGCCGGCTCCGAGGTGTGCGCCGCGAATCACATCGTGTGACTCGTTCGGCGGCCAATACCGCTATGAGCCAAGCCCGAACATCCTGAAATCAACTCCTGACAACAAGTTGGATTTTCTTGTTTTTTATGCCCCTCAAGGGGGTACTGAAAAGAGTGACAGTCTTTCAGGAGTAAGGTGCTAAGAGCTGACAGCTAACCGCTAACCGCCCATCCGGAACCGCTCATTTTTCCAGATGGAAACCAGGATAACAAGAGGATGTGATTATGCTCATTACCTGCCCCCGCTGCCAGACGGTTTTTCAGCTGGCTGATGAAACGCTGCCGGCTGACATTTCTTCGTTAAAAATGAGATGTACCCGCTGTCAGATGGTGTTTTCCCCTCCGGCAGAGATTGTGCCGCCGGTGGGTACGGAGGGGCATGATCTTCCGGTGGCAGAGGATATGACTCCTGAACGGCTCGATTTTGACGCTGACCTTTCCGCGTCTCCCTCTTCCGGAAGCGAGAGTGATGAAGCGACGGAAATTGAATCCCCTGAAGCGGGGGGCGGCCTGGAAGAGTTTGATCTGCAGACGCCGCCGGCTGATGAACCCCAAGAATATTCCGGGGATGACCTGATGGATGTCGGTGGAGATGCTGAGGCAACCGCCGAGCTGTCAGGCGAAGGTGGCCGGATTGATGAAGGGACAACCGGTGAAAAAGATGACGAGGATATCGTTTTTGAGTTAGCTGACGATTTTGAGGATGATCTGTCCTGGGATATTGATGAAGATGAAGATCATCAGACTGCGTCAACGCCTGAAAAAGAAGAGGACGGGAATCGGCAGACGATAATGGATGAAGACGGTTTGCCTGCGGATGACAAAGAAAGTGATGGTGCAGAGAAAATAGAACAGGCAGCTGCTGGCAGTGACTTCCAGGCTGGAGAGACCGAGGAAAGCAAGACGGTGGCAGAACCAGTAGTAGCCAAAGATCCGGGACACGGCCGGCGGACGCTGCTTTATCTTGCCTTTATTTTTATTGTTTTAAGCGCCGCCGTGTGGGGCGGAATGCTTCTTTGGCAAAAATTTTCCATTGACATGGAAAAGCACCTCTCCATCGTTGGACTTGAAAGCCGCAATTATATTTTTTCCCCTGACAAGCGGGTTATAGCCATCCGGGGGAAGCTGTACAATACTTCGCCGAAAATTGTGGGCAAGCTGAAAATCAGAGGGGTTATCGTTGACCGGCAGGGAAATGTTTTGGCGGAGAAGTTTACTTCCGGAGGGGTTACCTTTTCCGCTGAAGAGTTGCAGAACCTTAATGAAGAAACGGTGGAAAAGCTGGAGAATCCAGCGGCTGTGGTGCCGGCAAACGGTGGAGAACTGCCTTTTATGCTGGTGTTTTACGGTTATCCTCCTTCCGCGTCAAGCTACCATGTAGAGCTGGCGGAATTTTCGATCCTCAAAAAAGGCAAAAAACCATGAGAAAAACTGCCGTTGCCGCGGCTTTGCTGGCTGTTTTCATCTCATACAGCGCCTGCGCGCCCAAGGTGGTCAAGGAAGAACCAACCTTTTCCATGACTTTTACCAAGAAAGCGGCACCGGTTCCCACGCGATGTTCGGCGGCTGCCTATTACTATTTTTCCATTTATTCCCTGCTCCGCCATCAAAATAAACCTTTGGCATCGATCGAATACCTGAGGAAGGCGGTGGATGCTGATCCGGAGTCGGCCTATCTCAAGGTTGAGCTGGCGTCGCTGCTGCTGAAAGCCGGCAAGGTGGAGGAAGCCCGCCATCTTTGCGAGGATGCCCTGCTTCTTGATCCCGGCAATACCACCGCCCGTCTGGTGCTTGGGGGCATCTATTCGGCAACCGACAAGGTAGATGAGGCCATCAAGCAGTATGAAGCGATTATTGCGAACAATCCGGAAAATTCTGATGTATTTCTTTTCCTGGCTTCGCTTTATGCCAATCAGTTGAAATACGAAAAGGCGATTGAAGTGTTGAAACGCCTGCGGGAAAAAGAGCCTGATGAGGCGGTGCCCCTTTACTATCTTGGCAAAATTTATACGGAATTGAAGCTGTATAAGAAGGCGGAGCACTATTACCGGGAGGCATTGAAGAAAGATGCCCATTTTTATGACGCTCTCTTTGAACTGGGGCTCATTTATGAGTTTACGGATCGGAAAAAAGAAGCGATTGATATTTACCAGCGTTTGCTGAAGCAAAAGCCTGATGATCTTAAGGCAATGGAACGCCTGGGCCAGCTTTATATCGCCATTGGCAAAACGGACTTGGCGCTGAAAGTGTTTTCCCGGCTGAAAAAAACCGGCAGGGCTCCTTTAGGCATTGATGTGAAGTTGGCCTTGATTTATTTTCAACTGGGCAAGTACAATGAAGCCACCGGGATTCTTGAACCATTGCATAAGCAGCATCCTGCCCAGGATCGGATTACCTTTTATCTTGCCTCGAGTCTGGAAGCACAGGGAGAGCTGTCCCGGGCCCTGAAACTTTTCTCCCTCATTCAGCCGCAAAGTGATTTTTATTACGACGCGCAGATCCATGCGGCTTATTTGCTGGAGAAGCAGGGCTTGTATCAGCGTGGCATTGAGATTGTTGAATCGTTGGTTAAGGAGTATCCTGACAAAACCAGCCTGTATCGGATGCTGTCGTCTTTGTATGAAAAATCGGGAAATGGAACGAAAGCGGTCGCGGTACTCAAAAAAGCGCTGGTCAAATTTCCTGATGATTATCAGCTTATCTTTGCCTTGGGGGCTTTGTATCATACCCTGGGTGATGAACAGCGCAGCATTGCCACCATGCGGGAATTATTGAAGGAAAATCCTGACGATGCCACGGTGCTTAATTTTATCGGTTATACGTACGTTGAGCTGGGGGTGCAGCTTGATGATGCCGAGAAGTTGATTCGCAAGGCCCTTTCTCTGAAGCCGGACAGTGGTTTTATCCTGGACAGCATGGGATGGCTGTTTTATGCCAAAGGCGATTATAAGCAGGCGCTTGATTATTTGCTGCGAGCGGTAAAACAGATACCCGATGACCCGGTTATCCTGGAACATTTGGGGGACGTGTATCAAAAATTGGGTGAAAAAGAACGGGCTCGGGAAATGTATCAGCGCTCACTGAAGATAAAAAAGGAAAAACGGGTGGCAGCGAAACTTGAAGCGTTGAAAAAGCCGTGATTGATGGTGATGAGAAACCTTTGTTTGTTGTGCATGGGCTTCCCCCTGCCCAGCTTGTAGCGCCCGGACAGGCATAGTGGTTTGGCAAGAAATAAAAGCGGTTTCGGCGGTGGTCGCGTTGAGAAAAATGTTGCAAACCGGTTGCCGGTATGTTACATACTGCCATAATGGTGTTTGGTAACAAGGTCAAATTTATTCAGGAGGCATACTAATGAGCGAAGTAATTACTTCCCCGATGGTGGGAAAAATTCTTGATGTCAAGGTCAGCGTGGGTGATCAGGTTTCAGAAGGGGATGAGGTGGTAATCCTGGAAGCCATGAAGATGGAAATGCCGATCGTTGCTCCCGTTGATGGAACGGTGAAAGCCATTAATGTAACCGTAGGCCAGTCTGTGGAGTCTGATACCGAAATTGCCGAGATCGAGTAGGTAAAAATGGAAAACGGCGCGGTAGTGCCGTTTTCTTTTTTAGAAATTCTTCTTGGATACAATATACAGGCGAGATGCCAAAATCCGTACATTGGTTGATGTATCATGTTGTCTTGCCAGCGTGGTGGGGATATCCTGTCGCCGGCGGTTGAGACATTGCAAACGATAATCAGGAGGGTAGAATGTCACACAAAGTTCAGATAACTGATACGGTTTTACGTGATGCGCACCAGTCGTTGCTGGCTACTCGCATGCGCACCAAGGATATGTTGCCCATTGCTTCGGCCCTGGATGCGATTGGTTACTGGTCGCTGGAGGTATGGGGTGGGGCAACCTTTGATTCGTGCCTGCGTTTCCTGAAGGAAGATCCGTGGGAAAGGCTGCGGACCCTCCGTCGGGCTCTCCCCAACACCCGCCTGCAGATGCTGCTTCGGGGGCAGAATATCCTTGGCTATCGCCATTACGCTGATGATGTTCTGCAGACTTTCGTGGAGCGGGCGGCGGCCAACGGCATTGACGTCTTTCGCATTTTTGACGCCCTTAACGACCCCCGCAATATGCGGATGGCCATGGAGTCGGTGAAAAAGGCCGGCAAAATTGCTGAGGCGGCGGTCAGTTATACCATCAGTCCGGTTCACAATAACGAATACTTTGTCAGTTTGGCGCAGGAGTTGGTGGGGATGGGCGCCGATACCATCTGCATCAAGGACATGGCCGGTCTGCTGGCTCCCTATGATGCTTATGAGCTGGTCAAGTCCATGAAGGAAAAGATTGACGTGCCCATTCACCTGCACTGCCATTGCACCAGCGGCATGGCGCATATGACCTACCTGAAGGCGATTGAGGCGGGAGTTGACATCATTGACTGCGCGATTTCAACCCTTTCCCAGGGGACGTCGCAGCCGCCGACCGAGAGCATGGTGGCGGCCTTGCGTGACACTCCCTATGATACCGGCCTCACCCTGGAGCCGCTGGCGGAAATTGCCGCTTACATAAAAGACGTACGGGCCAAGTACAGTGCCTATGAAAGTGGTTTTACCGGCGTGGACACCAACGTGCTGATCTACCAGGTGCCGGGAGGAATGATGTCGAACCTGGAAACCCAGCTGCGAGACCAGGGGGCGATTGGCAAGCTGAAGGAAGTTTTGGAGGAGATCCCCCGGGTCAGGCGCGATTTTGGCTATCCTCCCCTGGTTACGCCCAGTAGCCAGATTGTCGGCACCCAGGCAACGCTGAATGTGCTGACCGGCAAGCGTTACATGATGATTCCCACTGAGTCCAAAAACGTCTTGAAGGGCATGTATGGACGTTCCGTGGCTCCTTTTGATCCTGAAGTGCAGAAAATGGCTTTGAAAGGGGAAGAGCCGGTGACCTGCCGCCCCGCTGACCTGATTCCGCCGGAGATGGAAAAACTGACAGCAGAGCTTGGCGACAAAGCCAAAAGCGTCGAAGATGTCCTGTCTTATGCCCTGTTTCCCAAGGTTGCCATGGAATTTTTCGAGGAGCGGGAAAAGGGTGAATTTAAACCTGAGGATAAATTGCCTAAAGATTGAACCATTTTTTGGGTGTTTGCTTGTTTGCGACAGGAGGCTGGGGGAGGGAACCCGGCCTCCTGTTTTTATTGTTGCCGCCGCCGGGGTTGTGAATCGGGGGAAGGATTATGAGGATAGCTGTTGATGGATATAACCTGATTGCTGCTGTGGCCGGCAGTTCACTTGATGTTCTGGATTTGGAGGCTGAGCGGGAAAGTCTTATTGCCCTGCTGGCCGACTATCGTTCCTGCCGGCGTCACATGATTGAACTGGTTTTTGACGGCTGGCGGGCTGCCGGCAGCGGCGGCAGAAGCTCTCAGCAGCGGGGGGTAAAGGTTGTTTTTTCTCCCCTGGGGCTAAAGGCGGATCAGGTATTGCTGCGTTTGGCGGAAAAATATGGCGCCGGGCTGACAGTGGTGACGGATGACAGTGAATTGCGCCATAGAGTCCAGCGGCATCATGCCGTTACTCTCGGTTCGCTGGAATTTTATGGCCAGGTAATGACGGCGCTGATGGCCAGTGAAAAGGGTCTTGAACCGGCTGACGATGAACCTGCGGAGCATCGGCAGGGGAAGTCAACGAAAAAGAAGGGCAATCCCCGGCGTCTGTCACGCAAGGAAAGGCAGAAAGCCAGGAGGATGAAATCACTGTAAATGTGTAGAGATGGCCCTGGTCAGAAAAATTTCGGTTCCTGTCCGGCAATCAGTCTTTTGATGTTTTCCCGATGCTTGTAGGTAGTCAGAATGGCAACGAGGAGCGCGGTTAAGGCGTATGCCTTCGGATAATCCAGCAGGCAGATGCACAAAGGAAGGGTCAGGGCCGCCGCGAGAGAGCCTACTGAAACGATCCGCAGAATCAGGATGACGGCCAGGAAAACCAGGGCTTCAACGGCGATGGCCCACGGGGCCAGAACGAGGAAGACTCCCAAGCCGGTGGCAATTCCCTTGCCGCCTTTAAAGCCGAGAAAAATTGGGTAGAGGTGGCCGAGAAAGGCGGCCAGGCCGGCCAGCCCGGCGACAAATGGCGTTTCCGGAGCCAGCCACAAGCCCGCCAGGACGGGAACTGCTCCTTTCAGGGCGTCGCCGGCCAGGGTAATCAGGCCGGCCTTTTTGCCCCCCACCCGGCTGATGTTGGTGGCGCCGATGTTGCCGCTGCCCTGCTGCCTCGGGTCGGGAATGCCCAAACATTTACTGACCAGGATGCCGCAGGGAATGGAGCCGGCCAGGTAGGCGGCGATGAGCAGAAAAAAAGCAGTCGCAGTCACAGGTATTTCTCGACAAAGGCGTAGGCGCTGTGGTTGTGGATGCTTTCCATGTTTTCCGCTTCAACGGTGAACCAGGTTATGTTTTGGTCGCGAAGCAGCAGGCTGGCAATTTCCCGCACCAGATCTTCCACAAACATGGGGTGGGCGTAGGCCCGTTCGGTGACATATTTTTCATCGGGTCTCTTGAGCAGCGGGTAGATGTCGCAGCTGGCGCTGTCTTCGATCAGCTTAATCATGTCTTCAATCCAGACAAATTCTCTGAAACTGAAATTTACCGTGACTGTGCTTCGCTGGTTGTGGGCGCCTTCGTCGCTGATGGCCTTGGAGCAGGGGCAAAGGCTGGTAACCGGTACCTTGACCTGGACTCTGAAATCTAAATTTCCGCGAGTCAGGCTGCCGGAAAATTTACAGTGGTAAATCATTTTGCTTCTGGCCCGGCTGACCGGGGCTTCTTTATCGATGAAATAGGGGAAGGAAATTTCCAGATGGGCTGATTCGGCCTCAAGGTGGCTGCTGATCTGTTTCAGAATGGTAGGAAACATGTTGATGCCGATTTTGTTGTGGTATTGATTGAGCACTTCGACAAACCGGCTCATGTGCGTGCCTTTAAAATGATGGGGCAGGCTGACGTACATGTTGAAGTCACCGATGGTGTGCTGAACGCCAAAGGTTTTGTCAAGCACCTGGATGGGATACTGAATTCCCTTGACCCCGACTTTGTTGATTTCGATTTGGCGATAATCTGATTGTTGTTGGATGTCTTCGATCATTTAGCTTCTCATGTAGGCGGCTGCCGCCCGATCTGATTCCCAGGCGGTGACTTTATGAACGGAAACCTGCCGGTCTGACAGTTTTTTTTCCAGTTCAGTAAAAATGTAGCGGGCGATAAGCTCAGAGGATGGGCTTTTTCCGGCAAAGGCTGGGTGCTCGTTAAGGTAGCAGTGGTCAAGGCTCTGGATGATTGCTTCCGTGTGGTTCTTCAGAATTTTGAAGTCCAGCAGCATGCCGCTTTCGTCCAAGTCCTCACCACGCACCTTTATCTCCACTTTCCAGTTATGCCCATGGAGTTTTTCACATTGGCCGCAGTAGTTTAACAGGTTGTGGGCGGCGGCGAACGACGTTTCTATTTTTAGCTCATAGGCCATGATTTTGATCTTTCCTTTTGATTTTTATTCATTGCCTGCTTCCGGGAACTGCTGTTGCTGGAAGGGCTGCTGGAGGTCATGCTGTGAATGCCGGGCCGTGCCGGAATGTTCCCTGAAAGCAGAGCCGCAACGTTCGTTCCTATATAATGTAAGTGAATCATTTTTGTCAATAGGAGAGCTTCGCGGCTAAAAGGGAGAAAGAAGGAGAAAAAACGAGTATTTTAAGTTGATTTTGAAAAAATGTTACTATTATTCCCTCTGGCGAGTTTGATTTAAGATTATATCTTGAAAATAATGATTGCTATTTAGCGAAAATGTGATATATTAGCACTCGTAACAAGTGAGTGCTAATAATTTATCCAAGGATGAGGTGATACTATGGTTAACAATACTCAATTGATTCCAGTAACCAATTCCTTTTCTCTCTATATGGCCGAAATAAATCGTTTCCCTTTGCTGAAACCGGAAGAAGAGAGGCAGCTTGCTTTTCGCTATCGCGACTATGGCGACCTGGAAGCAGCCCATAAACTGGTAGTCAGCAATTTGCGCTTTGTGGTGAAAATTGCCTCTGAATACAGTGGCTACCAGATGAAAAAAATGGATTTGATTCAGGAAGGGAATCTGGGATTGATGACAGCGGTAAAAAAATTCAATCCCGAGCGGGGCTACCGGCTGATTTCCTATGCCGTGTGGTGGATTCGGGCTTATATTCAGGATTACATCATGAGGACATGGAGCCTGGTGAAGATCGGGACCACGCAGCTGCAAAAACGCCTGTTTTACAAGCTTTCCAGGATCAAAGGCCTGTTGGATGGGAATGAGGTTGATCGTGAGGCCATGCGGGCCCTGATGGATGGGCAGGAAGAGGACGAAAAGGTCCGGGCGCTTTTCGAGCGGCTCAGCCAGCGCGATTTGTCCTTGTATCGCACCATTCGTGATAGTGACAATACCTATATGGATATGCTGGTTGCCGATGACAATCAGGAAGAGGCTTTGATCGAGTTGGATGAGCAGCAAGTCAGACAGGAAAAGATCAGGAAGGCCTTGTCACGGCTTACCAGTCGCGAACGGCAGGTTGTTGAGGGGCGCTTTTTCTCCGGCACGGAGAAAACCCTGCAGGAAGTGGGAGACAGCCTGGGGATTACCCGCGAACGGGTCCGACAGCTGGAAAACAACGCTAAAAAGAAGTTGAAGAAATATTTGGAAGTAGAGCTGGATGATGTGTCATTGGCAGCATAAACAACCTTTGCAGGTTGAGTAAAGCCCAACAGATTTTCCTGTGGGAAAATCTGATAATATATATGATGCAGCCAAAAAAGCCGATTTAATGATCGGCTTTTTTGGCTGGAGCTTCCTGCCGGTAGTCCATGCCTTGTGCTGCCGCGGCACTGCCTGGTAAAATTTATTCCCCCTTCTCGTTGTCAAAATACCGTGGCGGGCGACAAAATTGCTTGTTTGGCGGCGGCAAATCAGCTACTATATCCGCCATGTTGACTCTGGCCATAGAAACTTCCTGTGATGATACCTGCGCCGCCGTTCTTTCCCGGGGCAGTGACATCCGTTCCAATATTATTTCAAGCCAGGTTGATATTCATCGGGTGTATGGGGGCGTGGTTCCCGAGCTTGCCTCGCGCCAGCATCTGGAAAATATTGACTGGGTGGTAAAAGAGGCCTTGTCAGCGGCGGATGTTGAGCTGGCCGATATTGATCATGTTTGTGTTACGTGTGGCCCCGGCCTGGTTGGTTCCCTGTTGGTTGGCATCTCCTATGCCAAATCGCTGAGCTTTGCCTGCCGCCTGCCCCTGGTGGGCGTCAATCATGTGGAAGGGCATTTAATGTCGCCGCTGCTGACGGCCGACCGGCCGGATTTTCCGTTTGTGGGGCTGGTGGTTTCCGGCGGCCATACCAGCATCTATCTGGTTCGCGGCTGGCATGATTATGTGCTCCTGGGTCGGACCATCGATGATGCTGCCGGAGAAGCGTTTGACAAAGTGGCTAAAATGCTGGATCTGGGGTACCCGGGCGGGCCGGTGATTGAACGTTTGGCAATGCAGGGAAATGCCGAGGCCATCAAGTTCCCCCGTGCTTATATGGGGTCGGATTCCCTTGACTTCAGTTTCAGCGGCTTGAAAACTTCTGTTCGTACTTTCCTGGAAAAAAATGAAAAATTGCTTCCAGGAATTATTCCCGACGTTGCGGCTTCCTTTCAGGCGGCCGTGGCCGATGTCATAACCCGCAAAGCCTTGAGAGCCGCGCAAATAAACGGAATCAACGCCATCGCCCTGGCCGGCGGTGTTTCCTGCAACCAGGCAATCCGCGATCATTTGTTCCGGGCGGCCTCTGCCCAGGGAATGAAAGTTCATGTGGCGCAGCCGGTGCTTTGCACCGATAATGCGGTCATGATTGGGCAGGTGGGCTACCGGCTGCATCGGCAGGGTAGAAGCGATGATTTGGGACTTAATGCCTTTTCCCGCCTGCGCCTATGAAAAAGAAGAAAAAGCCTGATTTTCGTTCGATGATCCGGGTCCTGCTGGGGAGCAGTGACAACCCGGCCACCATCGCTCGTGGTTTTGCCGTCGGACTTTTTGTGGCTTTTTCTCCCTTGCTGGGTCTCCATACCTTTCTGGCCATTTCCCTGGCTTTTCTGGTGCGCGGCAATCGCCTGGCTTCCCTGCTGGCCAGTTGGATATGCAATCCCCTTTCCATGATTCCCATCCTTTATTTTGATTTCAAGGTTGGTGAAATCCTTCTGTCAACCTCGATCCCCTTTCCTGAACATATTCACACGCTGCAGGATATCGTACATGCCGGCAGTCAGGTTGCCTTGCCCCTGCTGGTTGGCGGCCATTTGATTGGTTTGGTGCTGGGGCTTGCCAGCATCCCGGTGGTCAATTTCCTGGTTGTCTACCTGCGGCGAAACCAAAAGGCCGCCACCCCGGAAGGCGAATGATCGGTGGGGAAGATTGTTAAACCTGGGAGTATCGGGAAAGATTGTCATGCATCGCTATAAAAAAAAACTGGGGCAGCATTTTCTCCAGGATGCCAATATTGCCCGCAAGATTATTGAACTGGCGGCATTGACAGAGGGGGAGCCGGTTTTTGAAATTGGTCCGGGCAACGGGTTCCTGACCGCTTTTCTGCTGCGGGCGTCAATCCGGGTGACGGCGGTAGAGATGGATGCGGAGCTGCTGCCCGGCCTCCGGGACCGGTTTGTCACCGGGGGCGGTCATGGGTTGAACCTGGTTCATGGAGATGTGCTCAAGCTTGATTTGGAGCGTGAGTTTGAAAATATTGTCCAGCGCCATGGAAAAATCTGCGTGGTAGCCAATATTCCCTACCAGATAACGACGCCGATCATCTTTATGTTGATTCGGCACCATCATCTTTTTTCCCGGGCCGTGCTGATGATGCAGGCGGAAGTTGCCGACCGGCTTCTGGCCGGGCCGGGCAGCAAATCTTATGGCCGTTTGTCTATTATGACCTCGTTGTTTTGCCGGGTCCACTCCGGATTTTCAGTATCTCCCGGCTGTTTCTATCCCCAGCCCCGCGTCTGGTCAAAGGTAGTGATGCTTTCCTTCCTGTCCCGGCCGTCCTGCCAGGTTGCCGATGTGGTGTGGCTGGGTGATCTGGTGCAGCGGCTGTTCAGCCAGCGGCGCAAGAAAATCATTAACCCGTTGACTGACTGGAGGTTGAACCTGGAGCGTTTTCAGATTGAAGATCTGCTGCGCCAAAACGGATTTTCCCCCGATTGTCGAGCGGAAACCATGTCGGTAGGCGAATTCTGCCGGTTGTCAAACCTGCTGCGGCAGTACAGGTAACGGGCAAAGGCAGCCGTTCTTATTGTTTGAGCAAGTTTCCAATCCTTGCCATTTCATGCCTTATGTTGCAGGTCCTGCTTTACATTCTCCGGTCCTGGTGCTATATAATCATAAGGTAAAAACCTTGTTTTAACGGGTATGCTGCCGGCAACGATGCCGGTAGTTGTGGAAGCGTTCATCGGGAAATGAACGTTTCCGGATAATCACCAATTATATCAATCTAAGTTAAGCTATTAGCCATTGGCGGTTAGCGTTTAGCTTAAGGAAATCAAGATATTGCGTTCATGTGCAGTAAAGCTTGACAGGCAACGGTTGGTAATCGCAAAAAATCCCGTAACTCTAGAACTGACAGCCAACAGCTGACCGCTGATCGTTCAATTTAG
>JAOZRP010000038.1 GCA_029940125.1 bacterium | reverse complement strand
GAACATCCTGATACCCTGATTTGGGTTGCGGGCGCCAAGCCCGCCTTGGCTGTTATAAGCTGAATGCTAGCCTGACTGCTTGTATGGTGTTGAAGGGTGAAATGTGGCGATTGTCAGGCCGTGGGGGTCATGTCGTTGACCTTTTCCGGATGGCTGCTTTCCTTGATGACGGAATTGACCAGTTGATAGAATTCCAGGGCGGATTGACTTTTGGTGTTGGTCATGAAAGCCGGGTTCATCCGGGCGACGCATTCCTCAATCTGGCTGTCATAGGGGATGTTGCCCAGCAGGGTTATGTGCTCCAGGTTGAGATATTTCTGGCATACGGTGCGGATGATTTCCGAAGCCTTGCAGTCCTTGTCTTTTTTTACCATATTGCTGATCAGGTAGAGCTGGAAGTCGCTGATGATTGCTTTGAGTCGTTCAGCATAATTCTCATCAACCTCGGCAAAACCCTGTATCAGTTCATCCATGGTGGCGATGGGCTGATCGGCATCCTGGCCGGTTGCCCGCTTAATCAGCGATTCCAGGCGGAAGTTGCGGCCAAACTCCCGGCTGATAGCCCGATAGAGGGCGCTTTTGATGAATCCGTAGCCGTTCTGCAGGGCCGTGGGCTGGGGAGTGGTAACGACGACTTTGTACGTGCAGTAAAGGAAAAAATCCAGGGTGTTGTAGTCGGTTCCAGCTCCGAGATCAAGGATGAGATGTTCTGCTTCGAGCATGCTCATCGCTTTCATTAACTTCATTTTTTGAGCGTATTTGGGATTGGCCAGGCCGACAATGTCGCTGGCACCGCAGATCATCCTCAAGCCGGGTACCGGGGTGTCTATGGCAATGCGATTCAACGAGTCCACCTTCTTGTCCAGGTAGTCCGACAGGGTGTGTTGAACAAATTTGATGCCCAGCAGGGTATGCAGGTTGGCTCCTCCAAGATCGGCGTCCACCAGGACAACCTTGTGTCCTAATTTGGCCAGCCAGTAAGCCAGATTCAGAGAAACGATGCTTTTTCCGACCCCACCCTTGCCGCCGCCGACCGCCCAGAGGCTGGGATTGCATGCTTCGGGTGACTGCCGGTTTTCATTGGTGGAAAGTTGCAGAACGTTCACGGTTTAATTTCCTTGTTCCAGAGATCCCAGAGCAGGTTGTGATCGCCTCTGTTGCTGCTCATGTAGTTTTCCAGGTATTGACGGTCGGTGGGGGCCAGGTCGATAAATTTAATGCCCAGGGTTATTACGTGCTCGGCATGGTCCTGAACCTCGTTGGACCACTGGATTTCACCGAGGGTATACACTGTATGATTGAACTGGGAAAAGGGAATTGACAGCTTGATCCGCTTTCCCTGCAGCCTTGTCTTGTACAGCTTGCCGTATTTTTCCCGCAGCTGCAGGCGCAGCCCACCCAGGGAGATGTCTTCCACAAAGCCCTGAAAGCTGGTGCGGTTGGAAAGCGAAGACTTTTCTCCCACCAGGCCGAATTCCACACTTAAAGGCTTGTCATGCCGTTTGAATGCTCGCCGTTCTTCCATGACATGGTTTTCGGTATTTTTGTGGATTTCTTGAGGCATATTTTCTCCGAACTTGCTCCCCGACGGCAAAGGTTGTCCGGGGGGGAGGTGTTTTCTTACGACTGGTCTGTGACAACCTGGAAAAGATCAATGACCTTGTTCATTCCCCGCAGATTATGGGCCGACCGGAAGGGAATAACTGATGCTGATGGCGGAAGACTGCCGCCAGCCTGATGTTCCATGCTTTTTTTAGTGTCGCCACTGATGATAATCTGTCCGGCCGGGGCCAGTGAAACCAGGCGATGGCAGGTGTTGACCGGGTCGCCGACAACCGTAAACGTCAACAGCTCGTCATTGCCCAGGAAGCCGGCGATTACTTTTCCGGTATGGATGCCGATGGCAAAGGATGGCCGCGGAGCGTTTTGGGGCAGAGTTGACACATGATCCCGCCATTGCCGCTGCATTTCAATGGCGGCGGCCACGGCTCTGACCGGATCGTCGGTCCTGTGAACCGGGGTTCCGAACAGGGCCAGCAATCCGTCGCCGGCGAACTTGTCAAGGGTCCCCAGGTGCTTAAAAATAATTTGAGTCATGATTCGGTAAAAGCAGTTCAATGTCGCGACTATTTGCCGCGCCTGGAATTGTTCGCTCAGGTGGGAAAAACCTCTGATATCGGCGAAAAGAATGGTGACCGTGGCTTCTTCTCCGGCCTTTTCCTGATCAGCAGCGGTTAAGATTTTATTGGTGATTTCGGGAGAAAAGAAACGGCACAACCTTTCCTTGCCGCGGGTTTCCTCCAGCAGGCGCTGCTGCTTTTCCAGCAGGCGAAGGATGGTAGTCAGTTCATTGGTCAGCAGCTTGGAAAAGCGGAAAAGGTCAGGAGTGAAAAAATCACGATCATGGTGATGGACGGTCAGAAAGCCCGGTTGATAATCCCCGGCTTCAAGGGGAAGAATGAATATAATCCGTTTTTCCAGTTGAGACGTTTGTTCAATGGCAGGATAATTGGATTGCGTGCTGGTCAAAGCGGCAATTTGTTGAATTTCTTTCCGTTCAAGTGGCGGGGTTCCCGCCGCGTTCACCTCTAATTGTGATGGAAGCACCAGGGGCTTTTCCTCTTTTTCGGCGGCCAGGAAAAACAGGCCGTCTGCCCCCAGGTGACGAAGCATGACCTCAAAAATTTTCGTCAGCAGCAGGGTATGGCTTTGTTCCCATTCCGCGGCAGCCAGGTCCAGCATTTCACAAATTGCTGACAACTGACCGACCTGTCGTTCAGCCTGTTGCTGCAGGCGCGCGAAGTGTTCACTGAAGACGGTGTCCATTTTCTTTTCTTTCCGTTCTTTTATCCTGCCAGGGCCGGGAGCTGAGCCAGTTGTTTTTTTATTTCCGGCAGCCATTGTTTAAGGGCATCCAGGCTGAATTCGGGCTGGGCTTTTGTCAACAGGCGGTATACGGCTTGAGGCAGTTTCGGTGTTTTCAGGTCGGGAACGAGAGGGAACCCTATCTGGTGGTCCAAAATATGGGCCATCTGGATGATGGCGATAAAAAGGGCTTCCGGTTTTTCGGCGATATCTTTTTCATGATGTGCCTGCATGCTGATTATTAAAGGGGTTGGAAGGTGCCATAGATGGCCGATCAGCCCCCCGGCGGTCATGTGGTCCAGTCCCAGCAATTTCCTTTCCAGCTGAAAACAGGGTATCTTTTCGGTTTTACAGGCGGACAGCACCTGCCGGTATCTTTCCGGCTGCCAGGTATACAGCATCAGCAGGCCAAAATCATGGAGCAGCCCACCGGTATAAACGGTTGATTTGTCTTTAAACGCTATCTTTTCCGCCAGCCACAGGGAAAGATGGGCGGTTGCCAGCGAATGGCTTCTGAATTGCCGGTAGAAAGGATCAATATTTCCCGGTTTCATCATCGCCATGAGGGCCATGCCCACTGCCAGGTTGGTAACCTCTTTGAATCCAAGCAGAACGATGGCGTGCTTAATCGAGGTGATCTGCCGGGGGAAGCCGTAATAGGCAGAATTAACCGTTTTCAGCACCTGGGCCGAGATTGCCGTGTCGGTGGCGATAAGCAGTGACAGCTGCTCGGCGTTTGCCTGGGGGTCACGGCTGCAATCCAGCACCGCTTGCAGTACCGAGGGGAGCTTGGGCGCTTCGGCACTGTTTGAAATGTAGCGGCGGAATTCGCTCAGGGATTCATGATTGATGCCGTGGTGAAATGATAAATAATCCATGCCCTTTATTCGGAATCAAGCCG
Source organism: bacterium (assembly GCA_029940125.1). GTDB lineage: Bacteria > Desulfobacterota > Anaeroferrophillalia > Anaeroferrophillales > Anaeroferrophillaceae > DQWO01. Next base: position 8,020 of record JAOZRP010000038.1, on the reverse strand, counting down.
GGAAATATTTAACGGAAAATGATTAAGACAGTGTTTTGGCCGGCTTGCTATTCCCGGTTGTATTTTTTTATGATAAGTGATAAATGTTTGTCTTTGCTGGAAGTCTTCCGTGACGCGGGTTTCCGTTAGGTCCTGCGGCCGGTGGCCGGAAGTCCGGCGCGTGGGGTTTTTTGTCGCTGCGCCACGGCAGTTCGCCGGGAAACGACGTGAATGCCGGGAAAGATATGAGCCGTGAAGCGACCGTGCTGTTCTGCTGTCATCTTGCTCCCCGCAATATTTGTTTGCTGCGCTTTCTGCTGGAGGGGTATGATGGCTTGGCTACCATGACAACCGTGAGTGCCGCCGCTGGATTGGTGTATTGCCTGGCGTCTGGCGGACAGGGTGAGAGCCTGCGGCGGCTGCTTGAAGATTTCAGTGCCGAAGGGCTCATTTATTCCTTTGTCAGAGTGAATGCGTTTGAATTAAGGCGATGCCTGTTAAACTGAAGCTGAAGAGGTTGAGAAGCCTGGGATGGAAGTGCTTTTAAAACAATTTGATCGTTTTACCGCTCTGGTTCTTGAAGGCGTGTTTGACGCTGCGCAAGTCAGCGGAGTTCTGCAAACGGCCGGGGATGTCCTGCAGCAGGAGAAGAGGGATCTTGTTGTTGATGGCAGCGGTCTGTCTTTCGTTGACAGCTCGGGGCTGGGTTGTTTCGTGAGCATCTATAAGCAGGCTCAAAATCAAGGACGTTCTTTTGTCCTGGTCGGTTTTCCGGCCCCCATTGTGGAGGTGATTACCATAACAAAACTTGATCGGATACTGAGTATCTATCCCGGAACTTTGGAATCATATCTTGCTGAGTCCGATTCCCACGCCGGTTGAGTCCACATCCTGACGGATTGTGCTTATGCCAGGTTTTCCCCCTTCCTATCTACTCGTTACCACCGATAATAACCTGCTGGATAATCTGCGGGCCTGCCTTCCCGAAGCCGTGCAACTCGAGGCCGTAGCTCCGGACCAGTTGTCCCGCCGGCAGGTTGGGGCAGGAACAATTGTTTTTGTTGACTGTCTGCCGGAGGCGAAGGAATTTTTCTGGCCTTCTTTTTTGCGGGATCTTCCCGTTTCCCTGATTATGATTTGTGCCCAGGGAGACATGGATCGGGTAAAAATGGGAGTGCTGCATGGAGCCCGCAGCTACATTACCTGTCCCCTGTCTTCTCCTGATGTCCAGAGGGTGGTTGAACAGTGCCACAGTGAGCTGGCCGCTCAAGATGAAGAAGAATGTCTGCCTGCCGATGAAGAGCTGGAAATGGTGGGATTTTGCGGCATGCTGGGTATTTCGGCCGGGATGAAGGCCGTTTTTCAGCTGATCCGGAAAATCTCGCGCAGCAACAGCAATGTTTTGATCCAGGGTGAAAGCGGCACGGGCAAGGAGTTGGTTGCCCGGGCCATTCATGATCTCAGCCCCCGGGCCGACAGCCCGTTTGTACCGGTCAATTGCGCGGCAATCCCCCGGGAACTGCTTGAATCCGAACTCTTTGGTTATGTCAAGGGAGCTTTCACCGGTGCGATTTCCGATCGTCTGGGCCGGGTGGAAATGGCTGATGGAGGGGGTTTGTTCCTGGATGAAATCGGCGAGATGGATGCCCTGCTGCAGGTGAAAATTCTTCGTTTGATTCAGGATCGGACGGTCGAGCCGCTGGGCTGGCGCCAGGCGCCGAAAAAAATTGATATTCGCATTATTTGCGCTACCAATCGGGATCTTGAGGCTGCCGTTCAGGCGGGTGAGTTTCGCGAAGATCTTTTTTTCCGACTCAACGTGGTGCCGGTGCAGCTGCCGCCGCTTCGCCAGCGCCCGGAAGATATTCCCTGTCTGGTGGACTATTTCATCCGGAGGCAGAATGAACTGCGCCCTGATTTTCCGGTGACCGGCATCAGCCCGGAGGCCCTGCAGCTCCTGCAGGCGTATTCCTGGCCCGGAAATGTCCGGGAACTGGAAAATATCATCGAACGGATCATGGTGATGAAAACCGGCAATGTTATCCTGCCTGCCGACCTGCCGGAAAAGATTGTTGCCGTGGATTCTGTGGCCGGAAAAGAGAAAAAAACCTCCCGGTTCGCTTCTGCCGTCATTCCTGCCGAGGGCTTGTCGTTGAAAACCGAGGTCAGTAAGCTGGAAAAGGAATTGATTGTTCAGGCCCTGCATCAGTCCAAAGGGGTAAAGGAGCGGGCGGCGCGGCTGCTCAAAATGAACCGAACCACTTTGATTGAGAAAATGAAGCGCAATCGGATTAATGCCGACATGTTGAATGAACCATGATCACGTTTTCCCGGCTGCCTGCATGAAAACAATGACCCAGCATAGTTCATTGCGAACCAAGCAGATTATAATCTTGTTTTTGATCAGCTGCGGTGTGCTGTTGGGCGGTTATTCGTCCGCCGCGGCTGAAAAGATGCTGGAGTCGATTAAAATTGGCAGCTTTAAGGAAAAAAGCCGGGTAGTTTTGCAGTTGAGCAGTGCCGGGTTTTATGAAATTGATAATCAGGCGGACCAGGCCGTACTGCAGGTAAGGCTGTTTGACTTCAAGCTGGGCAGCGTTCCGCCCCGACAGCTGGTTAAGGAACGTTTGCTGAAAGAGATTCAGGTGCACCAGGAGGAACAGTTCCTCCTGGTGCGGCTTTCTCTCGTTACCAGTCACTACCACTATCGGGCCCATCTTTTCAAATCCCCTCCCATGCTGGTCATTGATTTTACCGGCTGTCCTCCGCCTGTTTCAAAAGGAACGGCGGAGCCAGGTCGGTCGGAAGAGCCTGAGCCGTCGGCTGCCGACCTGAAGCTGAAACCGCAGAGCCCGGAAATGGCTGGAGAAAAGTCCCCGCCCGTGGTTGAGGCTGAGCCTGAGCCGGCAGTTGCCAAGGCTGCATCAGAGAAGAAACGTCATGTGGATGTTGCTCCGCTGCCGGAAACTTCAGCGCCCAACGCTGAAAAGCCCGCGTTGCCGGTGGAGTCTTCTTCATCGCCCCGGCCCGGGTCAATGGTTGAAGACACCTTGCCGGATAAACGGGAATCCACTTCCCAGGAATCCACTTCTCAGGAGTCTGGTTCTCCTGAAAAACCATTGGCTGCTTCCGGAGAGGCCGGAGAAAATACTGCTTCGGAAAATGACTTGTACGAGCAGGGCTTGAGTTATTATCTTGCAGGCGAGTTGGAAAAAGCGATGGAGAGCTTCACCCGGCTGGTGACGCTCTTTCCCCATTCAGCTTTGGTTCCCAAGGCGCTTTTTCGCTACAATGACGCGTTGGCTCAGCAGGCGGCCGGCGATGACAAGCAGAACCTGCATCATCTTATTGACAACTACCTGAAGGTGGTGCGAACCTATCCCCAGGACAGCGACGCGCCTTGGGCTTTGCTGCAGGTTGGCGGTGCCTATGAGCGGATGGGTTTTCATTATGAGGCGGAAGGGGTGTATCAGGCCCTGGCGCATCAGTATCCCCGGAGTCGTTTTGCCGCTGCCGCTTGGTATGAGATTGCCCGGATAAACTATGCTCTAAAACGTTATCGGAAAGCCCTGCATGCTTACCGGCAGTTGACGGAAAAGTATTCCCGACGGGGATTCAGCGCCGAAGCGGCCTTCTATCAGGCCCATTGTCTTTATCATCTGGGAGATTTTGCCGCTGCCATGCCCCAGTATCAGGCCGCGTTGAAAAAGTTTCCGGAGTATTTGCATACCGATCCCCAAAGCATCTATCTTTTGGGCAGCTGCTACTTGTCATTAAAAAAGTATCAGCAGGCCCGCGACTACCTGTTGATGATGCGCAATCTGTTCCCTGATAATAAATTTACCAATCTGGCCCTGGCGAAGGTGGGAGATTCACTGTTGGCTCAGGGGAAGCTTGTCGAAGGGATTGCCTTTCTGGCTACGGTGGTCAAGGAATATCCCGAGTCTGATGGTGAAATACTTGCCCGTCTGGCCATGGCCCGCCTGGGAAAAGAAAATCCCCGTCTGCACCGGCGTCCTGAGTTGAAGGCCTACGTGGAATACCTGGACCCTCAGCATGCCTATCGTTTCATCGTGGACAACTACGCGAAAAATCCCCTGAGCGACGTAGCCCGCCTGCGCTTAGGACGTCTTTTGTATCAGCAGCATGATTATGCCGGCGCCCGACATTTTTTTGACCAATTGCTTCCCGCCCGCGTGCATCATGAGATTCGCTCAGTAGCTTTCAATGAAATGCGGCAGGTGATCTTTGATGAACTGAAAGCGGACTATCAACAAAAAAAATACGCGGCCATGGTGGCTTTGCAGGAGCGGTATGGCAATACCTTTCTGCCCCGGCCGACAGGCATGTATCCATTCCTCTGGCTGGCGGAAGCCATGCGCCACCAGGGCCTTTATGCGGGGGCGCTGAAGCTTTACGCTTCTTTGCAGGGCTTCAATCCCAGCAAAGAGGAATTTCTGACAATCACCTGGGGCATGGCCAGTTGTCATCTTGCCCTGGGAGAAGTGAAGGACGCGGACGGACTGCTGAATCCCTTGTCAATGCATGATCTGGAAAATTCCTGGTGGATCAAGATGATGCTGTTGAAAGCTGACATCATGATCAGAACAGGAAAAAACCGGGAAGCGGTGAAGCTGCTGGGTGATGTTGGTCGACGACTGCCGGTTGGCAGTATTCCGGAGCGGATTTCACTGCTGACCATGCTGGCTGAGGCCAGCAGCAATGGAGGCAAGCTGGAAGCAGCCGTCACACATTACCGTGAGGCGATAACGCTGGCAAATGATCACCCCCAATTAGTGGATATGGTGCAGAGGGTTGCTTTGGTTTCCGCCATGGCCCGCATCCTGTTTGTCAAAGGTGACTACCAGGCGGCCTTGGCGGCTTTCCGTCAGGCTGCTCTTTTGGTGGAGCATCATGACAGCCTGGCCGAGTTGTTGTATTGGCAGTCCCTTTGCTACTCCCGCCTGGGGCAGAAAAAAGAGCTTGACGACGTCATCAAATTGCTGCGATCCCGCTACCGAAACAGTGACTGGACCTCGCTGGCCATCTCCAACCTCAAGGATTATCAATGGAAAACGGGGAGTCCCAATTTACAGTAGTCATCTGGGATGATGATGGCGGATTCTGGAAGCCGCTGGCTGCCGATTTGGAAAAGATCGGCATTCAGGTGCTTTGCACTGCCTTGCCGCCGGATTATGTGGCGGTGCTCCGAAATCTGCCGTCGGTTGCCCTGGTGGCTGGTGAGCTTGATTGTCAGGATGACGCGGGCAGGAATGTCATTGCTGTTTTGCGCCAGCAGTTTCCGGACGTGAACCTGCTGCCGGTGGTGGAATCCCCTTCGGTGGAAGGAGCCATTGGGGCTATCCGGCTGGGGGTGGTTGATTATCTGCTGAAGGTGAACATAGACATTGATACCCTGACGGCCTTCATCAAGAGGGTTGTGCTGGTGGGCAGGCAGGCGGCTGGTCCCGGGTTGAGGTCAGGCAGCCATCCCCGGGATTTTATTTATGCCGACCCGGCAATGGAACGGCTCATAAGCAGGGCCAGGAAGGCGGCCGCCAGTGATGCCACGATTCTTATTCAGGGTGAAAGTGGTACCGGGAAAGAGGTTCTGGCCCGTTTTATTCATCGGCAGAGTTATCGGGCGGAAAAGCCGTTTGTGGCCATTAATTGCGCGGCTTTGCCGCCCAACTTGCTGGAAAGTGAGCTTTTTGGTCATGAAAAAGGAGCGTTTACCGGGGCCGTGGTCAGGAAAATCGGCAAATTCGAGCTGGCTCATGGGGGTACCATCCTGCTGGATGAAATATCCGAAATGGATTTGGGCCTGCAGAGTAAATTGCTGCGGGTTATTCAGGAAGGCGAGGTGGACCGGGTCGGCGGCCGTCATCCGGTTGCCATTGACATCCGCGTTATTGCCACCACCAACCGGGTGCTGAAGGATGAGGTTGAGGCCGGAAATTTTCGCCGGGATCTTTTTTATCGGCTCAATGTCATCCCTTTGACCATCAAACCGCTCAGGGAACGATTGCCGGATATTGATCTGCTGGTTGAACGTTTTATTGATCTTTACCGGCGGAAAAACAAGCGTAAGATCAAGGGAATATCAGCAGCGGCCCGCCAGGCGCTGTTTCGCTATTCTTTTCCGGGGAATGTTCGGGAATTGGAAAACATGATCGAACGCGCCGTCGTTTTGGCGGAAGGAACCTTGTTGGAGCCGGAAGATCTCTTCCTGGATGAAGATGAACTGGCCGCGGTAGCCGGCGATGGGGACGCTGCCGTCGGGGCCGTGCCGACCGGATTGCCTGTCGGAGCATCTTTGCCCTTGCCGGTGGGGACCAGCCTGGAATCCATGGAACGCTTCATGATTTTCAAAACCTTGCAGGAAGTCGACAACAACCGTACCCACGCCGCCAAAATCCTGGGCATCAGCATTAGAACCCTGAGAAACAAGCTGCGTGAATACCGGGAAAAATACGGTCAGGTTCCCGAAGCATCCGAGTCGGATACTGCCGGCAGCCCGTCCTGAGCTGCCGGCAGTTAACTTTTTCCTCCCTCGTTTTACTTTCGAAGAGTTCTGGCATATCATTTGCTTGTTTTTTTATTTCTAGGTAAAAATAACCCCCATGGAGAAAGGCTTTGGTTAAAAGCCGGGGATCTCAATGGTTTGCGTTGTTTGCTTAACGTTATTGCCGTGGGAGAGGTGTCAACAGAATGACGATCAACCGATTGTTTGACAACACCACCAATTTGCTGGCCAAGGTTTTGTCGCTGCGGGCCCGGAACGCGGAGGTTATTTCCGGCAACCTTGCCAATATCGATACCCCGGGCTACAAGGCCCGGCAGGTCACGTTTATGGACCAACTGCAGGAAGCCCTGGGTGATGCCGGCCAACTGCCGCTGGTAAAAACCCATCACATGCATTTGCCGGTATCGCGAAGCTTGGCCGACGTTGAGCCGCTGGTGCAGGAACAGGACAGTTCCCTGGCTGGCTTTGATCAAAATACTGTTGATCTGGACCATGAAATGGCCGCCCTGGCGGAAAACAACCTGCAGTATAATGCCGCCGTGCAGATGCTGCACAAGAAACTGAGTATTTTGAAAAATGCCATTGTTGAAGGGGGTAAATAATGAGTTTTCAAAACAGCCTGCGCATCAGCGCGGCCGGCATGGCCGCCCAGCGGCAGCGGTTGAATGTCATTGCCAGCAACCTGGCTAATCTGCAGACGACCAGAACCCCGGAAGGGGGACCTTACAAACGGAAGGATGTGGTATTTCAGGCCAAGCCGCTGGTTGAAAACCAGGATGATGTATCGGGCCTTTCTGATCGCCAGGAACCGTTGTCAGTGGAAATGGTGAAAGTCATAACGGACAACCGGCCGCCGATCATGAAGTATCAACCGGAACATCCGGATGCCGACGCCCAGGGCTACGTTGCTTATCCCAACGTGAACGCCATCGAGGAAATGGTCAACATGATGTCGGCCACCAGGAGCTACGAGGCCAACCTGACGATGATGAAAACCACCAAGGACATGGTAAATAAAACCATTGAAATTCTGAAAGTTTAAAGGGTTGACCCATGAAAAATGATGCCATCCAGACCCATCTTCTGATGATGAAGCAACTGGCCGGACAGGCGGCCAATCCTTTTCACCCGGAAAAATCCGAGCCGGCGGCAGGTGGCTTTGGCCAGCTGCTCCGTGAATCACTGGGAAAAATAGATGGTTTGCAGCATAAAGCCGATGAACAGGTGACGGCAGTTCAGAGTGGCCGTTCGGCGGATATGATCGAAGCCGTCGTTGCCCTTGAGGAGGCGGACATGTCTTTCCAACTGCTGCTGCAGGTGCGGAATAAGGCAGTCAGGGCTTATGAAGAAATTATGAGGATGCAGCTGTAGCGGGTCTGGTTCGCCCGATGGTTGTTGTTTGTCAACGTAATGCCTTGATTGTTAAGACTAAGGCGGGTTTGATGCCCGCAACTCAACAGGGTATCAGGATGTTCCGGCATGGCTCTTGCTCATTCTCGCCGGCCGTCCATGGCC
>JAOZRP010000037.1:6866-11797 GCA_029940125.1 bacterium | reverse complement strand
CCGCCGTGGCGTAATTATCCACATTCTCATTGTTGTCATGTCCTTCCGGCGACAGGTAGACAATATCCTCCGGGGCATAGCCCTGGAAACGGAGATTTGCATAGGCTTGGTCAGCGTAGGCCTTGGTTTCGATCCAGACGAGATCATTTGTGAGATCAGATGATTTACTCCCGGCGACGATGATTGCCCTGCTGGTCAGCAGCCGGTCGACGTCGGTAAAGGTGATAGCGCCCGGTAGATCGCTGGAAATCGGCCCGTTGTGAACCCTCAGGGTGTAGTTGCCGTCCAGCACCGGCGAGGGAACACTGACGCTCAGCTCGGTCGGCGAAACATAGGTTGTATCTATCTTTTGCGGCAAGGGACTGGCAATGATGCCGAAGTTGCCGAAAGCGTAAATCAGGTTGTTGATTTCTTGCAACTGTCCTGTAGTTGAGGGGAATTTCTGGGTACCTAGTACCTCTGGGTGTGCGGCATCACTGATGTCGATGGTAGTTAATCCGTCCAAGGATGAAAGGTAAATGCGGTTATCATGAATATAGACATTTGAGATATAGGGGAAGCTGAATTCCAACTCGTTGAGCAAGATGTGGTCATCGCCGGAAATATCGTAAATGGAAAAGGACACCAAATCAACACGCCACGGTCCTGATGTTATCTTGCAGGTGATGGCTTTGTTGTCATTGGTGATTGCAGCTATTGAAATAGTCTCTACATCATAATGTCCTACGCTTTGGCCGGTTGACTTGTCAACCTTGGCTATTCCTGTTGTTGAACCCCATGCTGATCCAAGCACATAAATATAGTTCTCCGTGATTTTCAGGATTTGGTAAATTTGGTAGATGTTTAAAAGGTAATTACTAAATGTTTTGACAGTGGTTGCACCGGACCTGGTTACGTTCAGCTGGGTCAGGCCATTATCATCCGCCACCCAGAGGCTGTTTCCATTATCAGGATCGACCATGGTGTTGCGGACATTGCTTAAACCGGCACCATGCCAATAGCTTTCAGCCGCTCCCCCGATAAAGTGAATATATATGCCGGAGCTTCCGCAAGAAAGGGCCAGGTAACCGCTTGGAGAGGAGCTTATGTCGTTAAAAGTATTGATGTTGATATTGATGGTTTCATCTTGTACTGGATGTGCCGGGTCGCTGATGTCAATGACATCGATAACGTCCTGATCAGAATTTTCTTCGCCGGGGATTACCACATACAGGTGGTTATTGTAGTGAGTAACCTGGTGAACGATGTTACTCGCCCAGAGCACATTAGTATCGCGGAAAGGAGGGGAAAGTTTTGCCTTGCCTACCGCTTGATAAAGTGACGGTGTCGCCGTGTCAACAACACTTAAGGTCGAAAATTCATTTTCTGAATTGTAGTGGGTAAGGTAAGCCAGATTATCCAGAAGTACCTGCGCGTCCGTTCTTGGGGTGGAAGTATAGCCGATCTTTTGGGGATGTGCCGGGTCACTGATATCCAGGATTTCCAGGGCATTCCTTCCTGCGACATAACACCGATTATTTTGGACCTGCAAAACTTCCGGCATGGTATCAAGAAAAACCTCGGCGAGAATGTCAGGTCCGGAGTCGGGATATTGGGAAATGTCAAGGGTGATGATACTGTTTGATGTTGCTACTAGGGCGGTATGGTCACCGATGAAAGCCATGTCCTGCAGAGAGTTGTATTGAGAGAGGTCAATGTCGGGAAACTGGCTGCCGGAAGAATTGAATACATGTATTCCTGTTGGATATACCACGAAAATATAGCTGTTGTTGACAGCTAATGATTTGAGTGTGTATGAGCTGCAGTCATGGGCATAAGAGTGGAAAGACGAAAGGTCGTCCGGGTTGTAGGTGATGATTCTGTTTTGCGTCAGGATGCATAAATGATCCGGGCCCGTTTTCATGAAGAGAGGTTTGCTGTCCAACGTATCTTCCACAGTATCGGAAATTGCTGCCGATAAGGCATCTATTTTTTCCATTACGTAGGTGGAGTCGTTCCAGACGGTGGTGTAAAGAAAATTACCATGAGATGCCAATGTAAGGGCTTTATCCCCTAAATCGACCTCCCCCTCCTTTACCGGAGCCTGCGGGTCGTTTAATGAATAATATTCCAGTCCATTTTCACTGCTGTTGAGCCACAGGCGGTTGCCGGCGACCGTCACTGCCGTGGCTTCCGTGGGCAGTTCCAGGGTTGCCAGGATATCCCGTTCATTGCCGCCGTCGAGGAACATTGAGACCGTGGTGTCTTCGGAAAAATACTCACCAAAAATGGTGTTGGTCCTGGTAGTGCCGAGTTTTTGCAGGGTCTGGTCGATGCCGTTTACCTGCGGATTTTTGTATACGGCCAGGCTGTAGGTGCTGGCCGGTCCGGTGTAAGTACTGCTACTGGTTACCAGTACACGGTATGTTCCTGAACCGCTGGTTGTTTTAAACCAGAGGTTGTCAGAACCGGTTTGCGGCTTACTGTACATGTCAATGGCAGAATAGGTGCCGTTGGCGTAAAACCAGACTGAAACATGGAAATCATCGGGTTTCAAATAGTTTGGGTAAGTGGATTTAAGGTAAACGGTGTATTCCGTATTGGGTTCATTAAGAAGGAAATGGAACCAGTCTTCGTCCCCGCTGTCTTGAAAGGAGCGGGGAATGGGTGTGTTGATGGGAAAAAACGGCGGCGGGGGGGTGCCGTCCTGTTCTTCATAATCATCGGGACCATTGTCAAATTCTCCGAAAATGTCGCTGTTGTCCATGCCGTTCCGGTCATCCGTCCAGACGGTGAAAAACGAGGCCAGGCTCTGCCGGGCAATGGCCGGTCCAGATTGGCTGCCAGCAGCTGCGGAGATGACTGTTTCATTGTCAATCCCGTTGAAGCAGGAACCGTCGGCATCCAGCGGCTGCCCCCAGATCTGAGATTCTCCCGTCGGTGAATCCCGGTGCTCGAAGACTACCAGGTACTGGTCCAGCCACTCGTTGTAGCTGACCGCCGGGGCATAGTCGAAGCCGTCGTCATGAATGGCATACATGCTTCTGACAATGCTGCCATCGCCGGCGTCCAGAATGGCGGCGTCGATGTTCTGCCTGTCTCCCATGCCGTGGTCCTCCCAGACCACCAGGAATTGTTTTGCCTTGGCATTATAAGTGACCTGGGGGGTTGTCAGGTCATATTCGCTGCTGGCGATGCTGAACTCGGAACCGTGGAAAGAGCCGTTGCCATTCACCATCAGGCCGCGTATATCATAAGAATAGGTGCCTGAGTGGTCGGTCTCTTCCTGCCAGACGACCAGGTAAAGATTTTTTGCCGGGTTGCAGCTGACTGCCGGGCGCCTCTCATCCGGACTTGCATTGCTGATCAGGATTTGGGAGCCGGCCTGCGATCCGCTGAGTGAAAAACGCTGGGCCCGGATCTCATTGCTGCCGGGTGAGACTTCTCTTTCAAAGAGCACGAAATATTCATCCCTTGACGGGTTGTAAGCAACATGCGGCCGGTGGACCGGTTCGGTGCTGTACATGGAATCCTCATCAACAGATGAGCCGGCACCCTTGTAGCGTCCAAGCCGAATATAGTGGCTGGATGAACTATTGTCATCCCAGACAACCACGTATTCCTGTTCGTCGCGGTTGAAGATTGAATCGTGTGAGCTTTCACTGCTTGAATGCCGGGCAACAAAGTATCTTGTTGAGTGGACCACCCCGGTGCTGCTGACATCTTTTGCGTATATGTCATCCTCGTCATCGTTGAATGGTTGCTCCCAGACAACCATGTATTCATGATTGTCCTGATCACAGGCCACCGTGGGTTTACTTTCACTTCCCGGGTCAGTGGCCACGGCAATTTCAGCGGTCCAGCTTTTCGGCACCGTCAGTAAAGACAGTAAAATGGTGATCGCCAGGGCCAGTAAATATGATTTGCGCATTATCCCACTCCTGTATATGCAAGATCATCCTTTCCCTTAATCAGGATGGAAAAGCCCGCTGGCTTCCGGTACGGTTTATTTCAGTGCCGGTTTCTTCAGCGGAAAAAGCTGATGAATAATCTATCTGTAGAAAATCTGCTGGTGCAGGAATAGAAGCTCTATGGTGAAGCTTGCCGGGTGATTCTAATGCAGAAAAACAGGAGTAGAGATTGCTTTTTGGTGCTGGTTTATAGCTGTAAAAAAGGTGGAAAAAGCAGAAAGTGGGTAATTTGCTTCCACTATGGTCACTGCTGTATGATATATTGCATATAATGTACCATAGTTTTATGAAAAATATACTATTCTAAGTAAAACAAACAGTTATAGTTGTAACATCAAGTAATACTTGATAGACATAGTTTCCAGAATGGCAGAAAAGGGTAAAATTATGCCAAATTTGGATAAAATATTTCCCTTTTTTTACTGCACCTCCCGCAGCCGCATGCCCTTGACTAGCGGGACGGCATCTTTCCCCGCCTGAATCCGGCTTTCTGTTTTGCCCACGGCAGTGACGGTGACCTGTCCCAGGGGGATGTCGCGTTCGTCAAGGACATTGAACCGCATGCCTTTAACCACCCCGCTTTGCGAGCCGATATTAATGACCGCCTTTTCACCGTCAACCGACGAAATTTTTGCCTGCAGGGGATAGGTGTGCCGCAGCTTTTCGGCCACCTTGCCGGCCAGCTGGTCGGCGATCTCCGCCATTTCCGTGCCGGTCATCATGGTAGAGAGCGAAGCCTTGATGGCGGTGGTCTCCGTCTCGATAAAGCGCAGGGAAACCAGCCAGTTCCTTTTTTCCCGTACCATGCTTCCGGTAGCGATCACCCGGGCCGACAACACCTTGCCCAGCTTCAGGGCGGTGGCGGGGTCGGCCAGTGCCGAGCTGCTGAGCTTCAATTCGGCCATCAGTTTGTCAAGCACCTGGCGTTCAACCACTTGGAAGCGTCCCAGGTTCATTAACTTTTCAGCGACCCGGCCAAGA
>JAOZRP010000037.1:0-6856 GCA_029940125.1 bacterium | reverse complement strand
ACCAAGGATATAGTCTGCTTCCGTGGAGGATACGCCGCTGTTTTTCACCTCCATGAAAACCAGTGAAACAGCGCGGTCGGTAGTCCAGCCGTCGCCGGCGGCCGCCGCCGGAATCTGGTTGTCGCGGTAGCGCTTGGCTAGTTCGTCAACCAGGGCGTCAACCCGTTTGGCCCGCTCTTCCTCGGCGGCCTGCAGGTTCTGCTGCTGGTGATCGGCGGCCGGGCTGGTTTTCGGGGTTTCCTGCTGCTGCCGGCGCCAGGGGTTGGCCAGCAGCAGAAACACCAGCAGGCCGGCGACAATGACTGCCGGGAGAATAAATTTGAACGTGGATGACTTTGCGGCCCGTTCCGACGGCCCCCGCAGGGCGCTTTTGGTGGTTTTTTCCGGGACGGGAGGCGGGATGGCTGCCGGCTGCTCCGGTTTTTGAACCTCCTGCCGGCAGTAGACGGTGGTCGGGTCCCCGTAGAGCATGTACGAGGTCCAAATGATGTTCTCCGGGCCGAACCTGGAGATCAGTTCACGGCGGGCCTGACGTATTGCCTCGCCGATCGGCTGGCCCTCCAGCAGTCTTTCATAGAAGGTGACCGCGAACAGCTGGCCCGGTTCATCCTGGATGTCCCAGAAAGTGCCCAGGTAGTGGCGCACTCCCGATTTGAGGAAAGCGTTGGCAAGGCCGAAAACGTTCTGGTAGCCTTCGCGGATCTGCCATTCCTCCGTCTGCCCCGAACCGCAGGCATTGGAAAAGACCAGGGAGGGGAAGGGCTTGCGGCCGGCCAGGGCAATGATGTCGGCGGCCGTCAGGCAGCCGTCGCTGAGGAGAAAACCCGACTTGGCCGGATCTTCCTGGTTGTAGAAGGCGTGGCCGGCGTAGTGCAGCAGGTCGTACTGCCGCAGGTGCTGGCGGAAATATTCCCGGGCGATGTTCGAGCTGGCCAGGCTGGCCTCAATCATGTCCTCGTGCTCATCAAACAGGTCCCGGAGTTTCATCCCCTCGCTGTAGGCAGAGGGGAGATTTCCCTGGGGATCGGCCATCAGCAGGGCCTTCAGGGGCATGCCGCACTGGCGCTGGCTGCCGATGATTTCCTGCCGGGTGCTGACCACCCGCCCCATGCTGAAGCGCTGGCAGAGAAATTCCCTGCCGTCAAAAATCAGCTCCCAGGGGATGGCGACCAGCTGGTCGTCAATCCCCAGGATCAGGGAGCGGCTTTCGGTTCGATTCAGGTTTTCCTTGGTCCGGGCCGGAAACAGCTCGTCGTAGAGCAGCTGGCCCAGCTGCTGGAGGCGGTCCAGGGCATGATTGTCCGCCGCGCCCTCGCGGCTGGCGGAGCTGAGAATGTCCTTAATGCCGTCGGCGTACCTGGTAATGCTCTCCAGGGAGACGGTGACGTTGTCATAATACTTCAGGGTCTTCTGCTCGTGGGCCATGCCCTCGCTGGAGCGCACCTGGACATTGGAGCCGTCGCAGTGGAATTCCAGGGTGAAAATTATCTCGTCCCGGGGCTGGCTGCCGTTGCCGCGCAAACGTCCCTGCGAGCCGGTCAGGGTGGTCTGGATTGCCTGGAGGAGGTCGGGATAGTAGTTCTGGACCTCGCCTTCGCAGGCATCGAGCCAGTGGTTGCTGGAAATGAAATACTCCATGGACTTGGTCAGCTGCACATCCTCGATGCGGAAAGGCAGGATGGGCATTCCGTTGCTGACCGCCCGTTCAACCTCTCTGACCACCTGCGGCGAGGTGTTTGACTTGTCGGAAAGAATCAGTAGCATGAGCCGCGCCGATTCAATGGCGCCGATGAGCTGCTCGGCGTACTCGGCCGAGGGAACCACGTCCCGGGGAGCGATCCAGCAGGTCAGACCGCCCTGTTCAAGGTAGTCGCAGACCTGCCTGGCAATATCCCGGTCAGCCGATGAATAGGAGATGAAGACCTGCTTGCTCATGCTTCCTCCTCAATCCTGATCGTCACTTCGCCCAGGTCTGTTTTCCGGCGGGCGAAATTGAGGGTGTAGGAGCCGTAGCCGAAATATTCAAAAACGACCTCGCCGTCTTCCGTCAGGTAGGATGATATCTCCTTGTGGTTTTGTGAAAGGGTGACCCTGAGCTTTTCCGGGTACGGCCGGTTTCCGTGGGTCAGGCGCACCTTGATGATGCCGCCCGAACGCTTGAGCCGGGTTACCTCCATCAGGGCCGTCAAGTCGTTAAATGCCTTCCGGAAGCGGACTTTCTCCCCCTGGAAGGCCTGGGGGCCCCGCAAGCCTGAAGTTGCCATTGCCATGCCGGGCAGCAGTTCGAAGTCGTTGCTTGCCGGCAGTATATTGACCAGGCTGCCGACAAAGGAAATCACCATGTCTGCCGCCTGGTCCAGCAGCGACGGCGCTGCTTCTTCCGGCAGCGGGGCGTTGGCGGCGGCGAGTATCTCCAGGCAGAGATCACAGGTGACAAGGTGTTTTTCAATATCCTCTTTCCGTTTGCCGTGGAGCTTCCCTTCGCAGTAGGCGGCGATTTCCTCGGGCTCGGGGCAGTTGGTGCCTTCAGCGTAGTCAAGCTCTTGATAATATTTTTTCAGCATTTGTTCGATCATGACCTGGTTTCCTCTTGCTCTGGTGCCATTCATCCGCGGTCCGTGGTGTCCCGATGGTGCCGTTTGTAAAGATTCAATTGCCAATAAAAACTTCCGGCGATCGGCTTTTCAGTAAAATATCAGAAAAAACAAGTGGTTAAAGAGAATGTTAACGATAAATATCTGACATCCCGGCTAAAACCTGGCCTTGCCGAAAGCCTCCTATTTACTTAGATGAAAGTGTAGCCGTGTTTTATGCAATAATTTTCAATTTTTTTTACAATCCGGCTTTTCCGGCTGTAAAAGGCCGAAAGCGAGATGTTCATGATCCGGGCCGTCTCCTCGGCGGACAGCTCCTGGTAGTAGGTCAGTTTCATGAGCAGCTGGTCGGCCGGTTTCAGCGCCGCGATGGCCTCGGCCATCAGGCTCCGGTTCTCCTGGTCCCGGTACAATTCCTCAGGATTCGGCGATGAATCAACGGTTTTGTTGATTCTGTCAGCGGCCTTCGTCTGCACTTCCCGGCTGGGCCGCCGCAGAAAACCCAGCACTTGCCGGCTGGCGATGACCCGCAGGTAGGTGGCAAAACTTGACATCCCCTTGAACTGGCGGATTTTTTTGAAATCGTCCTCCATCAGCGACAGGAAAATGTCGTTGGTCAGGTCGTCGACCATCGCGTCGTTGTTGTTGTCCCGATACCGGTAAAAGAGATAGCTCACTGTTTTTCTGACCATCGGCTGGTATTTTTCGACCAGAGATTCAAAAGCCTGCCGGCTGCCCGCGATAATTTCGTTAATCAAGTTGTCCATCCTCAAGCCGCTGCCTCCAGTTTAAGAAACCGGACCAGGTTCAACCAGTCCTCGGTTTCCGCCAGCATGATTTTATCTATTTCATGCAGCAGGTTCCGCAGTTGCCGGTCATCCCGGCATCGGGGAAAATGCTGCTCAAGGGCACGCAGGGCCATCGCCTGGTTCCGGCTCTGCATGGTCAGCCGTCCGTAGTCCCGGTGGGACTTGATGCCGCCGACGGCGGCGCCGAAGGCCGGCAGGGAAATGGCGCAGAAAGTAAGCACCTTCTCGATTTCATGGTCCCAGTGAAAGTGGACGAAGTGAAGCGCCAGGTGCAGGGCGGCGGAGCCCATGGCGGCCAGGAAAAGAAAAAACGCCAGCCGTTCCAGGCGATGGTTCAATGGCTGCAGTTTTTCCGCTTTCGCTTCGTGGTAGGCGATTTGTTCCTTCAGCCATTTTTCGCCGATATAGTCAAATTTCCCCGCCGCCGAGTCCAGGTGGTGCTTGTGCCCGCGGGACAGCCGTTGGCAGACCGATTCAAAGGCGCTGAACATCCAGTCATGCTGCCAGGCTTTGTGCAGGTAGACCGGGATCTCGACTCTTTCCGGCGGCAGGCCGCAGGCGACGAAGAAAAAGGCGGAGCGCAGCCGTTCGGAAAGGAAGCGGTTTTCGTACCAGTGCTGGTGGGAATGCTTGTGCTCGGCGTAGCAGACCAGGGTGATGATCAGCAGCAGGAGCAGCAGTTCCAGCAGGTAGGCAGGAAAAAACAGGGAATGGTACAGGGTGCCGATGGCCACTGAGGCCACTGAGGCGGCGGAAAAAAGGTAGACCAGAAAACCGGTCCGGCGGTAGACCTTCTGGTGATGCTTGGCTACCAGGGAGGAGCGCACGTAGACGGGAATCAGGGTTTTTCTGACCTCCTGCTTGTCTTCTTCGGCCAGGGAGGCGGCGAGAGGATGGTCAAACAGGTCGCGAAAAACATTCTCCTCGTAGGTCTGTTTTTCCCGGCTGGTGATGTGATAGGCATTGAAGGCCTCAATGCCGGCCAGCACTTCGCCGTTCAAGCCCTGGCCGGGTACCACGGAAACCGGGAAGTTGTCCCCGGTGGAAATAATGATGACCGGGCAGTTCAGCGTCCGGGCGTAAGCGACGATCTCGGCCGTGCCGCCCAGGCCGTTGGCCGGCCGGCCGTCCCAGAGGGCGATCAGGACGTCGCAGTGCTTGACCATGTAGTGGCCGGCGGCCAGGTAGGCTTGCTTCCTGGCCTGTTCCCGCTGTTCTTTATCCTGGAACTGTTCCTTGAGGTGGGCCGTTTGGAGGACAACCACACGGTGGGCCAGGTCAAGCAGCTGCCTGAATTCGGCCGCTGAGCCGACATCGCTGAAATCATCAAGGTAGTCTTCTTCGGTCAGGGGCAGGACGGCCTCCAGGGATGAATGGGGATAGCGCATAACTTCCCTGGCCACCAGCCGGTCCGCCCCTTCGGCCAGGGAGGTGACTACTGAAAAATAGACTGGGGTGTGGTCGGGGTCGTCCAGCCGGGCCTGGGTTTTCTCGTCAAACAACTCCCAGATATGCTGCTCAAGCGCCTGGCGGATGGCGGCGGCCAGCTGCGGATGGTCGGGAAGGGCGCGGTGCCCGGTGACACCGAGGCGAATGGTCAAGGGCACCTGGTCAGGTTGGCAGGAGCGCTGGGCCGTCAAGTCAATCATTGTGGACACTCCCCAAGGTCGGAAACCGCCTGCGGTTCGCGGGCCGGCGGCGAACAGCGCTGAATCCGGCCGGCAGGTAATCATTGACATAGCAGATAAAAGCGGAAGTGCCAAATAAAAATATTGACCGGCGGCGCGCCGGGCGGCAGGCGCGGTGCCCTTTGTATCCCATCGTCTTCAGAAATAAACAATCAGGGAGGTGTAGATGTTGTGCTCCTCGACATCCTGGGAGAGGTCGCCGCCCTTGTAGATGTCGGCCCCGACGTTGGAGCCGTAGCGGAACTGGTAGGCGATGTCAAAGGCAAACCTCTTCCGGGAGCAGCCGGTGCCCAGGGTGAAGCCGTAATATTCGTCCTTGCCGTTCTCGGCCGGCGCCGGGTCATAGAACAGCCCGGCCCGCAGGGGGATCACGTATTTTGGCTTGATCAGCAGGTACTCGACGCCGAAACGGGCCTGGATTGTCGGGTCGATGCCGGATTCCGATTCTTCAACCCCGCTGATGGCGGAGGTTTTGACCCCCTGGTAGTCTTCGTAGATCATGTCGTCCCAGTGGGTCCGATAGAGATCGAACGACAGGGTCAGCTGGTCCGAATGCCGGTAGGCGATTCCCAGCCCGTAGGACATGGGCATGTCGAGGCTTTCGTGGTGGCTTTCCCGGGTATGGGCTACCCACATGTCCCCGCCGGTGTTGGTGTTGATGATGCGGTTGTCCAGTTTTATGTCGTGGTCGATGTCGGCTTCGAACGGGGTCTTGAAAACCCCGCCGATGGTAATTTTGCCGGTGATGTTCCACAGGAAGCCGATATTGAAGTTGGTGCCGCTGAAGCTGTAGTCGTCCTTCTTGTAATAGGTTTCATACGTTGGAATGACCCCGAACAGGTTGCCCGGACCCTCGTATTTAAGCTTCTGGGTCCAGTTGCTGGGCAGCAGGTCGTCGTCCCAGATGTTGCAGGTTACCCCGAGGGAAATCTTCGGGGTTATCTGCACCGCGTAGGCCAGGCCCAGGGCCGCCAGTCCCCCATCCTGGGTATAGTCGATCTGGTGCTCGGCATAGTATCCCCCTTCATGGATGAAGAGAAAATCCCAATCCCGGGTGAAGTCGTAGAGGTCCTGGTAGTTCAGGGAGACAATCATGTTGTGGTTGAAGAGAGTGAAGGGGTAGGCGGCGCTGAAATAGTTGAGCGAGGTTTCATCCACCCGCTGGATGCCATTGGCCTGGGGCTGGTACCCGAAATCGTTGTCTTCCGAGCGGGAAAACCAGTTGCCGACCACTGAAATTTCCGGGGTTTCCAGTTGAATCAGGCCGGCGGGGTTCCAGGAAGCCGCCGTGGCGTCGTCGGCGACGGCAATAAAGGCGCCGCCCATTCCCAGGGCCCGGGCTCCTGAGCCGACCGGGTTCGGGGATGAGGCGAATTCTATTTCCTCGGCC
The DNA here is from genome assembly GCA_029940125.1 of bacterium. Taxonomy (GTDB): domain Bacteria; phylum Desulfobacterota; class Anaeroferrophillalia; order Anaeroferrophillales; family Anaeroferrophillaceae; genus DQWO01. The sequence goes on along the minus strand of JAOZRP010000037.1, from coordinate 375 downwards.
CCGGAATACCCGGGGCAAAACCCAAGGAAAACAGTCAGCAACAGGCCAATCACTGCTATGCGGATTTTATGATGATTCATATTATTGTCCCAGCTCCGCGGCAAAGGTTGAAATTTTATCGGGATCATAGTGGTTGTTGATGAATTCCGCCAGGTCCGCGCCGTCGATGTCTTCGTCGTGATCGAAATCCTCGGCGATGTCATGGACGGTTACTGTGCAGGTGTCCACGGCAGAAAGCTGCGGGTCTTCCTCGTAGCTAACCGTGACTGTAAAATCCATCGTGGCGTCTGCTCCAACATTCGGCGCTGTGAAAGTCAGGATGTCGGAGTTCCAGTTCACGGCTGGGCCGGCGGTCTGTGAAACCGTGATGGTATC
>JAOZRP010000036.1:2802-11845 GCA_029940125.1 bacterium | reverse complement strand
GGACGGCCGGCGAGAATGAGCGAGAGCCATGCCGGAACATCCTGATTCCTGATTTAGGTTGCGGCGTTAATCCCGCTTTAGCCATTACAAGATTTCACCCTTTGGGTGTTGGTTCTTATGAACGTAACGTCTTGGTTTTTCAAGGCTAAACGCTAATAGCTAAAGGCTAATTGCTCAACTTAGAAATATATCCTGTTGGCGGCGTGGAATCAAGTCACATTTCCATGGCCTTGTCTTTTCCTTTTTGCCGTCCCAATCCGTTTTGCTGAGCAAAGCGTCAATAACCAAGCATGGCGGCAAGCTGCTGCAGCTTGTCCCTGGCGGTAAGGTCGCCGACCAGTTCGGGGATGATCTGGATGGGTTCGGCGGTTCGCTCCCGGAGGCTTTCCTGCCAGCGCTGCTGGTTGTCGCGCTTGGCTTCCAGGAAATCGCTGCCCCGGCAGACCTCGGGGGGCAGCACCTTGTTCAGGATGTAGCCGTTCAGGGTGATGCCGAATTCCCGGAGTTCGCTGCCGATCATCAGGGCCTGTTCCACCGGCAGGCGTTCCGGGTTGGTGACCACCCAGGCCGAGGTGTCATTCTTCAGCATGGCGATGATTTCTTCGGTCAACCGGAGCCAGCGGGCGATGAGTTCCAGGGGGTTGACCTGGGTGAACACCCCCTTGAGCTTGAGGTAAAGCTTCTGAGCCTGGGTGAGGTGGGTGTAGAAGAGCCGCTGGACGAAAAGCAGGTTGAGGGTGGTGGCCGTGGGGGCGGTGTCCCAGATGATCATCTCGTAGGTGCCGGAGTTGCGCAGGGTGAGGACGTAGTCCAGCATGAATTCTTCGTCAATGCCCGGCGCCCCTTCAATGTAGTCGATGATGTCCTTTTCCACCGGCAGAAAGGAGGAAAGAACGGTAAAAATCTCGTCGGCGAATTTCTGGCGCCAGAGCTGGAGCACGACCTTGCGGGTCAGTTCGATGACGTCGAGGGTGGGGGTGATCGGGGTGATTTCCCGGCTGACCTCGGTGTGGAAAATTTCCTTCAGCGAGCCGGAGGGATCGGTGGAGACGATCAGGGTTTTGGCCGTTTGAGCGTAGTGGAGTGCGGTGGCCACCGACATGGTGGTTTTGCCGACCCCTCCCTTGCCGGTAAACATGATGATTTTGCTGTTGTGGCTGGACATATTCTTACCGTTGACTGAGCGGATGCAGGGCAAAGTGACCGGCCGGCTGATCTTTTAACAGCCGGCCGGAGATGATTTTGGGGATGTTGTTTGGTTTTATCCGGAAACCGCTGTTTCCGGATAAGCTGTTAGCCATCAGCCTTGAACTTTTAGCTTAACAAGTTGTTTTTACTGAAAGCTGACTGCTGATCGCTGAAAGTATTCATCGGGAAATAACCTTTCCGGATGAACGCTCTTTAATAATTTTCACCCAGGAGCTCAAAATGGGCCTGGGGATGGGCGCAGGCGGGACATTCCTCCGGGGCCTCGGTTCCCTCATGGAGGTAGCCGCAGTTCCGGCATCTCCAGACTACCGGCTGCTCCCGTTTGAAAACCCGGCCCTCCTTGATGTTGTTCATCAGGTCCAGGTAGCGTTTTTCATGCTGTTTTTCGGCGACGGCGATGGCTTCGAAGATGGCTGCGATTTCCTCAAAACCTTCCTGGCGGGCGGTGGCGGCAAATTCCGGGTACATGACCGTATGTTCATGATTTTCGCCGGCGGCCGATTCCCTCAGGTTGTCCAGCGTGCTGCCGACGACGCCGGCGGGAAAAGCGCCGCTGATTTCCACTTCGCCGCCTTCAAGGAGTTTGAACAGGCGCTTGGCGTGTTCCTTTTCCTGGTTGGCGGTTTCTTCGAAGATGGCCGAAATCTGGACATAGCCCTCTTTTTTGGCTTTACTGGCAAAATAGTTGTAACGGTTGCGGGCCTGACTCTCGCCGGCAAAAGCGGTGAGAATATTTTTTTCGGTTTGGGTTCCTTTCAACGATGTGGCCATTTCTTCTCCTTATATAAGATTTTTTCCTATTTGTAGCAGATGAGTGGTGATCATGCAAGAATTATCCAGTGCAGATCCGGGAACGGTGGATCAGGTTCTGCTTTGTGCCCAGCGAATAATCTCCTCGGTTCCCAGGGCTCCGGACTGGCGGTCCAGTTCCTTTCCCTGATGAAAGAAGACCATGGTTGGAATGCTGCGAATGCCGAATTGCGCCGCGATGGCCGGTTCGGCTTCCGTGTTGAGCTTGGCCAGGCGAACCGCCGGTTCAAGCCGACTGGCGGCCTGGGCGAAAGCGGGGCCCATCATTTTACAGGGGCCGCACCAGGGCGCCCAGAAGTCAACCAGAACCGGAATGTCGCTGCGGCTGATCTGCCGCTGAAATGTCCGGCCGGTCAACTCCAGCGGCCGGCCGGTGAAGAGCGGCTGGTGGCATTTGCCGCATTTGGCTCCGGCGCCGAGGCGGTTTGCCGGCAGGCGGTTGATTGCCTGGCAGTGGGGACAGACGATGTGCAGGACGGTGCTGCTCATGGTTTTTCTCCTTGGTTTGGCAACTTTTACGAAAGCGTCAACATTTGAATTTTAGCGCTTAAGACTATCTTCAATCAAGGTTTTTTTTGGGAAAAAAGCGGGGCACTGAGGTTCAGCCCGGATGAATGGATAAAAGCCCCAGCTTTTGTTCCAGGATGTTGCGGTAATTGAAGATGCGTTCCACGTAGCGGACCGGTTCGTAGCCGCGGGCGTAGCCATGTTTGAGGGTTTTGTAGTATTTTTTGCGGGACAGGAGGGGCAGGACGCTTTTGATGTCCTTCCAGCTGTCGGGATCTTTTCCCAGTTTCCGGGCCAGTTCGCGAGCGTCATAGATGTGCCCCATGCCGACGTTGTAGGCGGCCACGGCGAAAGCCAGACGCTGGTTTTCCGGGACGGATTTGGGGACGCGGTCCAGCAGCTGGCGGAAATAGCGGGCGCCGCCCCTGATGCTCTGTTCGGGATCAAGGAGATTGGTGACGCCCAGAGCCTTGGCGGTGGTCTGGGTCAGCATCATGATGCCCTTGACGCCGGTGGGGCTGACCGCGTTGGGATCCCAGTGTGATTCCTGGTAGGCTTTGGCGGCCAGCAGGGTCCAGGGAATGTTGTACTGTCGGCCGTATTTCTGGAAATAGGGTTGGATTGCCGGCAGCCGGCTGGAAATCCGGCGGGTGAACACCTTGATGTCCACATAGTCAAAAATTTCGGTATAGGCGTAGTAGCGGTCCCTCAATTCGGCGAACTTGCCGGTTTTTTTGAATTTGGCCAGCCACTTGGACAGTTCATTTTTCAGTTTTTTTTTCTTGCCGTTGATGATCCAGGCCAGGGACTGCTCCTCGCTGATGGGAAAGGCGACCATCAGTTCGGGGAAGTAGCGCCGGTTCATGGCCAGGATATTGGAATCCGATACCGTGCAGGGAATGGTGCCGCGCCAGACCTGTTCCAGCAGCTGGTCGGTACTGTATTCATCGGTTTCCCGCCAGTGCAGCTTGGGATACTGCAGCTTCAGTTCCCGCAGTTTTTCCACGTAGCTGGTGTTTTTCAGCACCACCAGATCGTAGTCGGGCAGTTCCTCCACCTTTTTCGGGTAGGGGCGGTTGCGGTTGCCGACCACCAGCTGTTGGACCTTGAGATATTCGGGGCCAAAGGTAAAGCGCTTTTCCCTTTCCTCGGTGCGGGTCAGGCCGGCGGCGGCCAGATCGGCCTCGCCGTTTTCCATTGCCTTGAGGGCGTCGGTAACCGAGTCAACGACCTTAAGCTTCAGTTTTAAACCCAGGTGGTCGGCGAACGCCCTGGCCAGATCGTACTCAAAACCCATTTTGCCTTCCGGTCCTTCGTAGTAGGCAGTGGGGATGTTGCGGGTCAGGACCGTAAGCGTGCCGGGAGTGATGGTGAGGCTTTCTGGGGGCAGGGTGCAGGATGGAAGAAGCAGGCAGCAAAACAGAAGGAGCAGGAACAAGGTCGGGTATCGTCTGCCGGACTCCTTCATGGTTGTTGCCCCTTTGCTTTCCCTGATGCGGTTGGATGGCAGTGCTAAACTCCGACAATGAAAAACAGCGACCTGCCGTCAGGCCGATCGCTGTCAGTGAAAAATAAAAACTGGTCGGGGCGAGAGGATTTGAACCTCCGACCACCTGAACCCCATTCAGGTACGCTACCAGACTGCGCTACGCCCCGGTTCTTTCGTAAAAATAAAATGTGTGGTTGTTTATTTAATTACCTGGAATGAAAAAGTGATTTGATCTCTTCCAGCTCGTTCCTGATATCGGCCAGTAATTCAGCATTGCCGGCTGGTTTTTTAAGTTTCTGTTTCTTTAATTCTTTCAATCGCTTCCTGGCCCCGGCGATGGTAAAGCCTTCCTCGTAAAGCAACTGCTTGATTTCCCGCAGCAGTTCCAGGTCCCGCCGTTGATAAAGCCGCTGCCTGCTGTTGCTCTTTTCGGGAGCAATGAGGTCGAATTCCGATTCCCAGTATCTCAGCACATAGGGCTTTACGCCGACGATGTCGCTTACTTCACCGATGCGAAAAAACAGTTTGTCGGGAATGCCGTCTGTGCTCATATAAAGGTATTATCAATTTTCGTTGATATGTTTGCGCAGGACGTTGCTTGGCTTGAAACTCAATACCCGCCGAGCGGCAATGGTAATTTCCTCGCCGGTTTGGGGATTGCGACCGCGCCGGGCTTTTTTGTCCCGAACGGTAAAACTGCCAAAGCCGGAAATCTTGACGTTTTCGCCGTTTTCCAGCTTGCCCTTGATGATTTCGAAAATCATGTCAACTATCCGGGCTGACTCTCGCTTGGACAAACCCACCTTTTCGTAGATCGTTTCAACGATATCTGCCTTGGTCATTTTCGTTCCCCTTGTCGGTGTAGTCATAGCTTTATCAATCAGCGGATCTGGCCATTAAAATCATGTTTTATACGTTTGCCGATTTTTTCAATAATGGCATTTACCTTTTTGTCTGTCAAGGTTTTATTCATGTCCTGAAAGGTAATTTTCAGGGCGATACTCTTCTTATCGGCAGGAATCTGGCTTCCTTTATAAATATCAAAGATTTCCACCGCCGTTATCAGCTTGTTGACCTGCCGGACCGCTTCAACCAGCTTCCCGGCGCTGACGTGGTCATCGATGACCACCGCCAGGTCGCGGTAGCTGGCCGGATAGCGGGGTATGGCTTGGAAGGCCGGCCGAAATCCGGCGGCCGCCTGCAGCGGTTCAACCTGGAGTTCAAAAAGGAAGATATCCTGAGAAACATCCAGCTGTTCGGCCAGGTCGGGATGCAGCTGGCCGAAACCGCCGATGACCCGTCCGTCAAGCAGAATGGCGGCGGCGCGTCCCGGGTGCAGGTAGCTTTCCACGTTTTCCGCTGAAAAGGAGAAGTTTACCCGGCAGGCGGCGGCGATATCTTCCAGCAGGCCCTTGAGATCATAAAAATCCACCATGGCGTCGGGATGGTCAAAATGCAGCGGGCAGCGCCGGCCGCTGGCCACCCCGGCCAGGTAATACCGTTCTTCCGGCTGCGGTTCGCCGTCCCGGGGCAGAAAAACCTTGCCGTATTCAAAGAGCCTGATGTCGCGATGGAAAACCCGGTAGTTGTCAACCAGGTTGTTGAGCAGGGCCGGCATCAGGGAGGTCCTCATCACCGACATCTCCTCGGTCAGCGGGTTGATGAGCCTGACACATTGTCGTCGCTGGTCCCCTTCGGGGAGGCGGAGCTGCTCCAGGGCAGCCGGGTCCATGAAGCTGTAGTTGATGGCCTCGCTGTATCCGTAGGCGGTGGCCATTGACTTCAGCAGGCGGGGCAGGCGTTCGTCGTCGAAGCCGGCGCCGCCCTGTTCCCGGATGACCGGCAGGGTGGTGGGAATGTTGTTGTAGCCATAGATTCGGGCGACTTCCTCGATCAGGTCGGCTTCCCGTTCAATGTCGAAGCGGTATGACGGGGCGCGGACGGTGAATGAATCACCAGCGGTTTCCACCAGTTCAAACTGCAGTCTTTCCAGGATGTTCTTGATCTCGGCCGGCTTAAGCTCAATGCCCAGCAGGCGGCTGGTGTAGCCGGTGCGGATGGTCACCTTGCCGGGTTCATAAGGCTGGGGATTAACATCGACCCGGCCAACAGCGATCCTGGCCTGGGCCAGCTGGTGCAGCAGCTCGATGGCCCGATCGGCGGCCAGGCCACTGCCGCCGGGATCAACGCCCCGTTCAAAGCGATATGACGATTCAGTGGAAAGTCCCAGCAGCCGGGCGGAACGCCGGATGGAAGCCGGCTGGAAGAATGCGCTTTCAATCAGCACGTTTCTGGTGTTTTCGGTGATTTCCGAGTTCAAGCCGCCCATGATGCCGGCGACCGCCACTGGGCCGTTGCCGTCGCAAATCATCAGGATTTCGGGGTCCAGACGGCGTTCCACCTCATCCAGGGTGACGAAACTCTGGTCGCTGCCGGCCTTCCTGACGATGATCTGCCGTCCGCCCACCATGTCCAAATCGAAGGCATGCAGGGGCTGGCCGGTTTCCAGCATGACGTAGTTGGTAATGTCGACAACGTTGTTGATGGACCTGACCCCGGCGGCCTGCAGCCGCTGCTTCATCCAGGCGGGCGATTCTGCCAGCACAATCTGTTCAGCGATTCGGCCGACATAGCGGGGACAGAGTTCCGGGTCCTGGATCTCGATCTTGACCAGCTCGGCGGTCGGCGGGCCGCTTTCTTCAAAAGCAGGGGTGGGATAGCTGAACGGCCGCTGGTAGAGGGCGGCGATTTCCCGGGCCACGCCGATGACGCTGAGGCAGTCGCCCCGGTTGGGAGTGATTTCGATTTCCAGCACCTGGTCGTCAAGTTCCAGGCATTGGATGACCGGAATGCCCAGGGGCGCCGATTCCGGCAGGATGATAATGCCGCTGGATTCCTCTTCCAGGCCCATTTCGGCGGCGGAGCAGAGCATGCCCGAGGAAGAAATTCCCCTGATTTTTGCCTTTTTGATGGTCAGGCCGTTGGGAAAGCGGGTTCCTACCGGGGCCATGGCGACCTTGTCGCCGGCCTTCATGTTGCGGGCGCCGCAGATGATGGAAAAGTTCTCCTGGCCGTCAAACACGGTGCAGAGCGAGAGCTTGTCCGCCTGGGGATGTTTTTCAAGGGCGGTGATCTGGGCGGTGACAATCCGGCTCAGGGCCGGGTCGCAGAGCGGCTTTACCCCGGCGACTTCCAGTCCCGACATGGTCAGTCGCTCGGCGGCCTCCAGCGGATCAATGCCGTCAAGGTCGACAAAATCACCAATCCATTTCCAGCTGACGTTCATTTATCTGGTTCTTTCCGATTCATTCGTAAAAAAAATTAAAATTGCCGCAGGAAGCGAATGTCATTGGCAAAAAACAGCCGCAGGTCGTCGATGCCGTAGCGGAGCATGGCCAGTCTTTCCACGCCCATACCGAAAGCGAAACCGCTGACTTTTTCGGGATCGTAATCAACAAACTTGTACACGGCCGGATCAACCATCCCGCATCCCAGGATTTCGAGCCAGCCCGTATGGCCGCAGACCCGGCAGCCCTTGCCCTGGCAGATGACGCAGGCAATGTCAACCTCGGCGCTGGGTTCGGTAAAGGGAAAGTAACTGGGACGGAAGCGAACCTTGACGCTGGCATTGAAGAACAGGTGCAGAAAATCCGTCAGCACCCCCTTGAGGTCGGCAAAGGTTATCTGCCTGTCGACCATCAGCCCTTCAACCTGGTGAAACATCGGGGTGTGGGTGAGGTCGGAGTCGCAGCGGTAGACCTTCCCGGGGACAATGACAAAGACCGGGGGCTCCTGCTTTTCCATTACCCGGATCTGCATCGGCGAGGTGTGGGTGCGCAGGACCACGTCATCGCTGATGTAGAAGGTGTCCTGCATCTGCCTGGCCGGGTGATCCTTGGGGATGTTCAGGGCTTCAAAGTTATAATAGTCCAGCTCAACTTCCGGCCCCCTGGCGGTGGTAAACCCCATCCGGGTAAAAATGGCCGTGATGTCGTCAATAACCAGGGACGTAGGGTGCAGGTGGCCGTGGAACTGCCGCCGGCCCGGCAGGGTGGTGTCGATGGTTCCGGAGGCCAGCTGCTGTTGGCGGGCCTCGCCGGCCAGCCGCTGCCGGGCTTCCTCGAAATGTTGGTGCAGTTTCTGCTTGATTTCGTTGGCCAGCTGCCCCATGGCCGGCCGCTGATCGGCGGGCAGGGTGCCAAGGGTCTTGAGCAGGCTGGTAATCTCGCCCTTGCGGCCCAGGTAACGCACCCGCAACGCTTCTACTTCATCAATCAGGGTTGAATCGTCCAGCGCCTGGAGAGCCTTTTCAAGCAGCTGCTGAAGTTTTTCTTTCATTACCCCTGGCCGTTGAGCGCGGTTGATGCCAGATTGACGAATTCGCCAAAAGCCGCCGGATCATTGACAGCGATGTCGGCCAGGATCTTGCGGTCCACGGTGATGTTGGCCTTGGTCAAGCCGTTGATCAGCTTGCTGTAGGACATGCCGTGCAGCCGGGAGGCGGCGTTGATCCGGGTGATCCACAGGCTGCGGAAATCCCGTTTCCTGACCTTGCGGTCGCGGTAGGCATAATTCAAGGCCCGGTCAACGGTCTCGGCGGCGCTGCGATACAGTTTGCTGCGGGCGCCGCGGTAGCCCTTGGCCAGCTTCAAAACTTTCTTGTGTCGACGGGTAGCTTTATATCCACCTTTTACTCTAGGCATTGTTTACTCCTTCAAAATCATCGGTATAGTGATACTTATGTTGAGCGATTAGCCGTTAGCCATAAGCGTTTAGCCTTAAAAAATCAAGGATTTACATTCATGAGAACCAACACCCGAAGGGTGAAGGCTTGTAATGGTTAATGGCATGCAATCATTAAACTAACAGCTAAAAGCTAATAGCTTGATTTAGGTGATACTGTCGGCGCGTCGAATCGGCATTTCCCCTAGAGGTAGGGAAGCATCCTGACGATTCCCTTGCTGTTTGCCGGGTCGACGATGGTCGACTTGCGCAGGTTTCTCTTTCTTTTCCTTGATTTGCAGCTGA
>JAOZRP010000036.1:0-2702 GCA_029940125.1 bacterium | reverse complement strand
TCGACGATGGTCGACTTGCGCAGGTTTCTCTTTCTTTTCCTTGATTTGCAGCTGAGCAAATGACTGGCATAGGCCTTTCGCCGGACAATTTTGCCGGTTCCGGTGGTCCTGAAACGCTTGCGGGCGCCGCTGTTTGATTTCATTTTAGGCATTATATTCTCCTGTCTGTCTTTTTGCTGACTGGTTAACGTTTTTTCTTGATGGGAGCCAGGACCAGGGAAAGCTGACGGCCTTCCCGCTGGGGCCTCTGTTCAATGACTCCGTATTCCTTGACGGTTTCCACCACCCGCTCCAGCAGGGCCAGGCCCTGGTCGGTATAGGCCATTTCCCGGCCGCGAAAACGAATGGTGACCTTGGCCTTGTCTCCTTCTTCCAGGAAGCGGATGATGTGCTTGATCTTGAAATTGAAGTCGTGCTGGTCAGTGCCCGGCCGCATCTTGACTTCCTTAACCTGGATATTGGTCTGCTTCTTTTTGGCTTCCTGGGCTTTCTTGCTCTGCTGGTATTTGAATTTCCCATAATCCATGATCTTGCAAACCGGCGGATCGGCATTGGGAGACACCTCAACCAGATCAAGTCCGCGTTCTCCGGCAATGTCCAGGGCTTCGCTCAGTGGCAGGATGCCGAGCTGGGTTCCGGTTTCATCAATGATTCTGGCGCGATCTGCTCTTATCTGTCGGTTGACTCTTGTACGTTCGGTTGCTATGGGAATTCCCTCCTCTGCTGTTTGTTGGCGGCGTCGCTTAAAGGCGCCGACGGCTGCTGCCAGCCGACGGTCTTTTTACGAAACCTTCATCTGCTGCTGACATTCCGCTTGTATATGGTTGATAAACGCTTCAATTGACATTGGTTCAAGGTTTTCACCTTTTTCCCGCTTCCTGGGGGTGACGGTCTTGTTGTTGACTTCCTCGTTGCCGATGATCAGCATGTAGGGAATCTTTTCCGCCTGCGCCTCCCTGATCTTGTAGCCCAGCTTTTCGTTGCGGAAGTCGGTTTCCACCCGGATTTCATGCTGCTGCAGGGCCTCAGCCACCGTCCGGGCGTATTCAAGCTGATCGTCGGTAACGATCAGAACTTTAACCTGCACCGGGGCCAGCCAGGTGGGGAAGGCGCCGGCGTAGTGTTCAATCAGGATGCCGATAAAACGCTCAATAGAGCCGAGAATGACCCGGTGCAGCATAATCGGCCGGTGCTTTTCCCCGTCGGCGCCGATATAGGTAAGATCGAAGCGCTCCGGCAGGGTGAAGTCGCACTGGATGGTGGCGCACTGCCACTGGCGGTTCAAGGCGTCCTTCAGCTTGATGTCGATCTTCGGTCCGTAGAAGGCCCCGTCGCCGGCGTTGACTTCATAGTCCAGCTTATTGCTCTCCAGGGCCTGGGTCAGGGCTTCGGTGGCCCGCTCCCAGTCCTCGTCGGTGCCGATGGAATCTTCCGGCCGGGTGCTCAGCTCCAGCTCGAAGGGAAACCCAAAAATTCCCATGATGTCGGCAACAAAGGCGATGATGCCGGTGATTTCATCCTGGAGCTGTTCGGGGGTGCAGATGATGTGGGCGTCATCCTGGGTAAAACCCCGGACCCGCATCAGGCCGTGCAGCACCCCGGACTTTTCGTGGCGGTACACCGTTCCCAGCTCGAAATAGCGCTGGGGCAGGTCGCGGTAGCTGCGCACCTTGGCTTTGTAAATGAGCATGTGGGCCAGGCAGTTCATGGGCTTGATGCCGTAAACCTGGTCCTCAATCCGGGTAAAATACATGTTTTCCCGGTAATGGTCGTAGTGGCCGGACATCTGCCAGAGCTCCTGCTTCAGCAGCTGCGGGCCGATGACGATCTGGTATCCCCGCTTCAGGTGCTCGCGCTTTTCGAAATCTTCCAGGATGGTGCGCAGCAGGGCCCCTTTCGGGTGCCAGATGATGAAGCCGGCCCCGACTTCGTCCTGGATGCTGAACAGCTCCAGCTCCCGGCCCAGCTTGCGATGGTCCCGTCGCCGGGCTTCTTCCAGCATTCTGAGGTGCTCCTGCAGCTTTTCCTTGCTGGCAAAGGCGGTGCCGTAGAGACGCTGGAGCATCTTGTTGTGTTCATCGCCGCGCCAGTAGGCGCCGGCAACGCTGAGCAGCTTGACGCCGCCCTTGAGCAGGCCGGTCCTGGGAATGTGCGGGCCGCGGCAGAGATCGATAAAATCTCCCACCTGGTAGAGGGAGATGGTTTCATCTTCAGGCAGCTCGTTGATGAGTTCGATCTTGTAGTCTTCGCCAAGGGCGCTGAACTGGTCCAGGGCCTCTTCCCGGCTGACCACCCGGCGCTGGAAGGGCTGATTTTTCTTGATCAGCTCCTTCATTTTTTTCTCGATTTTCTTCAAATCTTCCGGGGTGAAGGGCTGGTCCCGGTCGAAATCGTAGTAGAAGCCGTCTTCAATCGCCGGCCCGATGGTTACCTTGACCTCGGGAAACAGCGCTTTTACCGCCTCCGCCATCACGTGGGCGGCGCTGTGCCGCAGGATTTCCAGCCCCGCCGGCGAATCCAGGGTAATGAGCTCGATGTCGGCGCCGGCCTGGGGCACGGTTGACAGGTCGACGGTTTTGCCGCCCACCCTGGCCGCGACCACCGGTGCCGGCAGCTTTTTTTTATGCTCCGCGACCAGCTCCCCGATGGTTTTTTCACCATCACGAGGGATGTCAAGGCTGAAGTCCGGAGCGCAATGTATG
>JAOZRP010000320.1 GCA_029940125.1 bacterium | reverse complement strand
CAGGGCTCAAACAAGGCAACTTTTACGCTCCAATCGCCGGGAAAAACTTTGGGCAGCTCACGATGTCGCGCCGGAAAACAGCACCGGTTGCCGGCTTTAAAACAGCGAAAAAGCGTGTCGGACACTACTATATTAATTTAAATCAGCAGTGTCCGGCTTGGATTGTCGGGCGACATTCTCCAGAGGATGTTCGGGCATGGCTCATAGCGGTTTTGGCCGTCGAACGAATCACCACGTCGGTGATTCGCGGCGGACGCCTCGGAGCCGGCCATGGACGGCCGGCGATAATGAGCGAGAGCCATGCCTGAACATCCCGGTAAATTTTTTCAGCTGTTTTCAGCACAACTCGGAAAAGTAAAATGCAGATTATTGACATTCCCAGTCCCCACTGCGACGAGCGCCCCCCGGGGCTGCCAATCAGCCTGGTGGTCATTCATGCCATCAGCCTGCCGCCCGGGGAGTTCGGCAGCGGTCGGGTGATTGATTTTTTCTGCGGCCGCCTGTCGGTGGATGAACATCCTTTTTTCGCGGAAATAGCGGCACTTAAGGTTTCCGCCCACTATTTCATTGACCGCCAGGGGAGGGTGATCCGTTTTGTTCCCGAGCATAAACGGGCCTGGCATGCCGGGGTCAGCCATTTTGCCGGCCGGGACAACTGCAATGACTTTTCCCTCGGCATTGAACTGGAGGGCGACGATTTTCAACCCTTTGCCGACCTGCAGTATGAAAGTTTGAACCAGCTGCTGGCCGATATCAGCCGCCGCCATCCGCAGGTGAACCGGGAGCGGGTGGTGGGTCATTCAGACATTGCCCCGGGGCGCAAAACCGATCCCGGGCCTTTTTTCGACTGGCGACGGGTGGTCGTCCCATGAACGCCGCCCAGCTGGTAATGATGGGCATCGAGGGAACCGCCCTGACCGGTCCTGAACGGGAGGTGCTGGCGGAAACGCCGCCGGGCGGGGTTATTCTTTTCAGCCGCAACTGCCCCAGCGCCGCGGCTTGCGCGGACCTGGTGGCTGAAATCCAGGGGCTTAACCGGGCCGGAGAACCGCCGCTGCTGGTCGCCATTGACCAGGAATTCGGGCCGGTATGCCGCCTGCGGCAGGGAGTGCCGGATTTTCCGGGAGCGGCGGCGTTGGGGAAAAAAGGGGAGTTGTCCCTTACCGAGGCCACGGCCTTTCGCATTGGCCGGTGCCTGGGAGACTACGGGATCAACTGCAACCTGGCCCCGGTAGCCGATCTTTCCTGCCCCGGAAGCCGGGTGCTGGCCGACCGCTGTTTTGCCGCTGAGCCGGAGGAGACTGCCGCCCAGGTGCGCAGCTACATTGTCGGCCTGCAGCGTGCCGGGCTGGCGGCCTGCGCCAAGCATTTTCCCGGCCATGGGTCGGTGACCGACGACAGCCATGCCGTGCTGCCGGTTTCATCCCTGGACCTGGAGAAACTGCGGTCCAGCCACCTGCGGCCGTTCGCGGCGGCTGTCGACGCGGGGGTGAAAATGATCATGACCGCCCACATCCTGTTCCCGGAAATGGATTCCCGCCGGCCGGCGACCCTTTCTCCTTTTTTTCTCGACCGCCTGCTGCGGCGGCAGCTGGGTTTTAAGGGCGTGGTTCTTTCCGACGACCTGGACATGGCGGCCGTGGAGAGCGGCGACGACCTGGCGGCGACTATGTCTCAGGGGCTTGAGGCCGGTTTAGACATGGTGCTGTGGGGTCGCAACCTGAAAAAAGGCGATGATCCCCGCCGGGTGCTGGCCCGGCTGCAGATAATGGTGGATGACCGGGACGGTGCGACCCGGGAACGGTTTGCCGCCAAGCAGAAAAGGCTGAAAACTTTAAGGAAGTGGCTGGAGAATAATGGATAGGGATGTCTATGGTCGTTCTGGGAATTGAAAAACTGCTTGCCGACCGCCGCCGCCTGGTTCGGGGAAAAAGGTTTGCTTTTGTCAGTCACGAGGCGGCCTGCGTCCGGGACGGCGAATCATCGCTGAAAAAGATCATCGCCGCTTTTCCCGGCCAGCTGGAGTCGGTCTGGAGTCCGCAGCATGGCTACTACGGGGTGGAGCAGGCGAACATGATTCCCTCGGCGGATTTCCGCGACCCCCAGAGCGGCATCCCGGTCAAAAGCCTGTACGGGGAGCGCCGCCGGCCGTCCCCGGAGATGTTCAGCGACCTCGACCTGGTGGTGGTTGACCTGGTGGATGTGGGCTGCCGGGTGTACACGTATCTTTGGACCCTGGTGTTGGTCATGCAGGCGGCGGCGGAAGCCGGGGTGCCGGTCCTGGTCCTGGACCGTCCCAATCCCCTGGGGGGAAAGCGGGTGGAAGGCAATCTGCTGCGCCGTGAAAATTCTTCTTTTGTCGGTCTCTATCCCCTGCCCATGCGCCATGGCCTGACCCTGGGTGAATTGTCCCGATATTTAAACGATGTTCATGATCTGGGCTGCCGGCTGGAAGTGGTGGCCATGGACGGCTGGCAGCGGCACATGTACCTGGATGAAACCGGGGTCTTCTGGGTGCCGCCGTCACCGAACATGCCGACCCTGAACACTGCCCTGGTGTATCCCGGCCAGGTGCTGCTGGAGGGGACAAACCTTTCCGAAGGTCGCGGCACCACCAGTCCTTTTGAGCTTATGGGGGCGCCGTTTGTGGAGCCTGAACGGCTGCTGGCTGAAATCGACCGGCGGCTGACCGGCGGTCTTTTTCTGCGGCCGACCTATTTTTCTCCCACTTTTGACAAGTGGTCGGGGCAGGTCTGCGGCGGCCTGCAGCTCCATGTTGTCGACCGGCGGCGTTTTTATCCTTACCTTGCCAGCCTGGAGATCCTGCGGGTGATGATAAAACTGTACGGCGACCACTTTTCCTGGCTGCCGCCGCCCTACGAATATGAATATGAAAAACTGCCCTTTGACATCCTGACCGGCGATGAACGCCTTCGCCTGGCCCTGGAAAAGGGGGAGGAGATTTTTGCCCTGCGTAATTCGTGGCTTCCGGAACTGGAGAATTTTTGCCGCCGCCGCCGGGAATTTCTGTTATATTGAATCAGCAGTGTCCGGTTTGAATTGTCGGGCAGTATTTTCCAGGGGATGTTCGGGCTTGGCTCACAGCGGTTTTGGCCGCCGAACGAATCACCACGACGGTGATTCGCGGCGGACGCCT
>JAOZRP010000319.1 GCA_029940125.1 bacterium | reverse complement strand
CATCCTTACCTTTTTTTTCAACATCAATTGTTGCTACGTCCTGGTACTGGTCTTTCCCAATCACTGCCTGAATTGTTACCAGATGGGTTTCCCCCTTGGATGTCTCTGTTACTCTGAGATAATCAACTTCTCCATCTTCATTTAAATCTAAATTTGAGATCTGGGTTTCCGGGTCATTGAGCTTCTTCTCAAATTCCTCCAGATCCTTCGACTCTCCAAAAACCGATGCAACGGCTTCGAGATCAAGATTGTCACTGATATCAGCGTCTTTTGCTTCAACCGTTGTTACATCTTCTGCGTACAAGTTGGTGCTGACTATCAGTAAAACAAACAGCAGGCTTCCAAATATTTTTCTCATTATTTCTCTCCTTTGTTATTATTGAATGATATTAATGATAAAAAGCGGGTAACCCTTAATAAACTTTCACGATAAACGCCTGTCGGCCTTTCTTGATGGAATTGACAACAAGTGGACGAATTGCCTTGCCATCCGGATTGATCGTTATTCTGCCGGTAATACCGCTAAACCCAATGGTGCTGCGGATCATCCGGTTAATGCACTCTCTGTCACCTGGCGTCACGCACCGGTTCAATGCGTTGAGCATCAGGGCATACCCTTCAGCTCCCATAACCGTATAGCTGTTTGCCGGGGTGTCATAAAGGGAACGATATTTTTTCAGGGCCTTCTTACCAAAAGACGTCAGAGGCATCCGGTTGCTGGAAAAATCAGTAGCCAGAATGCCTTCCAACAGGCCGGATGATTCCTTGTGCTGTGTTAACACAGTGGCCAGCAGTCCGTCGCTTCCGAGCATTTTTGGCTTCCAATCCATCTTTTCAATGGCCTTGACAATTTGAAACAAATCTTCTGCCCTCACGGGAAGATAGAGCAATTCGGGTTTTTGGCTGCGGATGTTTTCCAGGATGCCGGTATAATCAACCGTTTCATTCGTTAATGCAACAGACTCCGTCACCCGTCCGCCAATGGATTTGAATTTACTCGTAAAACGGGCAGCAAGGAAACGGGAGTAATCGTTTTCAGGGTTGCTGAATACGGCAACTTTTTCGATCAGGAGTTCATCCATGACGAACAGGGCGGCAACCGTTCCCTGAAAATTATCATCAAAACAGAGCTGGCTGATAAAACTGCTGTGGGTGGTAATATCCGGATGGGTGGCAAGAACCGCCAGTATCGGTGTTTTATCGATATCTGCAATGGGCGCTATTTCCATCACGGGCCCGCTGTCCGATAAGATGATAATGGCTGATACGTTATCCTTTCCCGTTAATTTCTTCAAGGCCTTTAAAGTCAGTTCCGGTTCATTTTTATCGTCCTCCACCACCAGTTCAACGCCATCCCCGTTGAGGAGAAGGGGTTGCATTGTCATGACGGTTTTGATCCCTTCAAGACCATTCTTTCCTTTGGCAAAATGGGGTCCGCTGAATGGCCCGATGACGCCCACTTTGATATTGTTGCCGCTTGGTTGAATGGCAGGAGACTGATCGCATCCGCAAAAAAGCGATATCGCGCCAATGAGAATTGTAAGATAAATTAATTTTTTCACTGCGTCTCCTATGGGATATAAATAACATTTATATTGATGATCAGTTCCCGTTTGAAATGAGTTTGGATTTTTCTTTTGAATCTGGTCAGATCATCCCGGGTTAAAGGTTCCCGCGTCAATATATCCATTTTAACCAATTTTTTATCCCCGATATCCTGCACTTCGGCTTCTTTGACAATGAGATATTTTTCATTGACCAAAAACCTTTCCACTTGCCAGCTCTTTTCATGGAGCCTGTCTTCAACAATACGGTTAAAAGAGAAGGAAAGCGGAATCGAAATCAGCACCAGAACGATGGCCACAAGCACGATGCTCCTCCTGCCCCGAATCGCCGCAGAATAGCCCAGGAGCCTGAAAGTAAAAGTGGCAGCCAGAACGATACCGATCAGGTTGGTTCCGAAAAGTAGAAATGCCTCACTAAAAAAATGGGCGTCCCACCTTCCGATTCCGATACCAGCCACTGCCAGAGGAGGCACCAGAGCAACTGCAATCGCAACCCCGGCAAGGCTTTGGAGAATTTCCTTGAATGATTTGGTATAGGCACCGGCAATGCCTGAGGTGATGGCCACTGAAAGATCCAGAAGCGTCGGATGCAGCCGTCCGGACATCTCGGATGTTGTCGGGTCATGCGGGTAAAGCACGGAAATGCATGCCGATGTTACCAGAGCGATAAAAATACCAGCGGTAATTTTTATGAAAGATTTTTTTGACATATCCTGATCCTGCCGTAGCAGGCCCATCGCAAGGGATATGATGGGTTCCATTAAAGGGGCCAGCAGCATGGCCCCGATGATCACAGAACCGCTGTCCAGGTAAAGCCCCACAGTCGCCAGAATGGTACTGAGCACCATGAGCAACAAATAGGCGGAATTTATCCTTGCATCTTCCCGAAGCGCCGTGAGCAGATCCCGAAAACGCTCTTCCGAGGCATAGGAAAAAAAGGGAATGGTTTTTGTTTTTACCCTGAGCAATTCTTTTCCTATGGGCAGATTCCCGGTATTGATCTCCTCTTTAACAGGTTGAGAACTCACGTTTTTTTCACGGGAACCGTCTCCAATATTTATCCGCACCGCCTCTTTTATGGCCTCACAATGGACAGGCGTATGTGTTGCCTGCTCTCCATCGATATACACGTCAAGCTTTCTTTCAGATTCAATATCGATCCGAGGGCTTTTGATATAGCCTATTGTCATAGGAATTTTTTTACGGTCGGCAGTGGGTTTGATGGCCTGAATCAGAAATGTGAAATACTCAACGATTGATCGGGGAGCGGAAACAAGCATTGATATCATTCCATCTGCGAAAGAACTGTCGTGAGAAATCAATTTGGAGGCCAGCGTTCCCTCGTGGTGCTGAATGATCATGCAGCCACAGGCGGCCGTACGGGTCTTCTTTTGGCCGGCTGTGGTGAATTCAAAGGGAAGCAGCTCAAGACCGACAAATCTTTTCAGGGCTTTCATGACGATGTTAAATTTACTGATATCAGCCGGGGAATCCATCAGCGGAAGTCGCCCCATGGTTGCTTTAAAAAGCATGATTTGCTGGTTGCACAAAATAAGATCCATCACCTGGGAAGTCTTTTTCAGCGCAAGATCAACGATCTCATTG
>JAOZRP010000035.1:7544-11973 GCA_029940125.1 bacterium | reverse complement strand
TGCAACTGCCCACTGGGTAAAAATTTCCTATTGCCAATTGGTTTTGGCTGCGGTATCTTCCGGTTACTTGAATTGAGCGGCTGACTTTTTATCTGACAGGTTGTTTTTTAATATGTTGCTGAGATCTGAAAGCTGACGACTGACAGCTGATTGCTTCATCCGGATGGTACATTTGGAGGGTTCGGGCCGGTTCAAAGAGGCCTGCTTCCGGCCGGCCGCTGAACCATAAAAATACAGGAGAAACATTGTGGCTCTACAAGCTATCAAGGGTTTTAACGACATCCTGCCGCCGGCAACAACGACCTGGCGGTGGGTGGAAAATACTTTTCACCAACTGCTGTCTTCGTATGGCTTCGGTGAGATACGTCTGCCAATTATGGAATATACCGAACTTTTTTCCCGCAGCATCGGGGATGACACCGATATCGTCGAGAAAGAAATGTACACGTTTTCCGACCGTTCCAACCGTAGTCTTACCCTGCGTCCCGAAGGGACCGCCTCAGTGGTCCGGGCTTTCATCCAGCACGGCCTGGCGGCAGCCGGCGATATTCATAAACTTTACTATGTTGGTCCCATGTTTCGCTACGAAAGGCCGCAGAAGGGCAGGTATCGCCAGTTTTACCAGTTGGGTGCCGAGGTCTTTGGTGAGGAGGATTATCACCAGGATGCTGAGATTCTGATCATGTTGGCACGATACTTTCATGTCTTGGGGGTGAGGTCGGCAAAATTGAACCTCAATTCTTTGGGATGTGAAAAATGTCGCCCGGCATATCGACAGGCCCTGCAGGATTTCCTGCGGCAGCATGACGGACAGTTGTGTACCGACTGCCGGCGGCGCCTGGGGAAAAATCCCTTGCGGGTGCTGGACTGCAAACGGCCGGACTGTCGTAATATTGTTGCCGGGGCGCCGAAAATCCTGGACTACCTGGGTGCCGACTGCCGGGCTCATTTTGACGGCGTCACCCGGCTGTTGGATGGGGCCGGTCTGGACTACCAGGTCAACCCGTTGATGGTCAGGGGGCTGGATTATTATACCCGGACAACCTTTGAATTCCTGGCCGGAGACCTGGGAGCCCAGAATGCCGTGGCTGCCGGCGGGCGTTATGACCGGCTGGTGGAGGAACTGGGCGGCAAAGCCACCCCGGCCATCGGTTTTGCCATCGGCATGGAACGCTTGACCATGCTGGTGGACAGTGCCTCGGTACCCGGTTCAGCCCCGTTTATCTATCTTGCCGCCCTGGGCGAAAAGGCTTTGGAAATGCTCTACCCGCTGCTGCATGCCTTGAACCAGGAGGGCATCGGCACGGTGCTGAACTACCGGCAGAAAAGCCTAAAGAATTTGATGAAAAAAGCCGATAGGATCAAAGTCGAGTACACGCTCATTGTCGGCGACCAGGAGATGGAGCAGGGGGCGGCTATCCTGAGAAACATGAAGACCAAGGAACAACAGTCTATTCCCTTGAACACGTTGTTTGCCAGTATCAGGGAGGTATTTAATGGGCATCAAAATAACTGATTCCTCCACGGTTTCAGCCACCACCGCCCAGGAGAAAAACCGTCAGGCAATGGGCGGCAAAGTTCCGGAGGCAAACTTTCAGGAACTGTTGCGCAACCGCATTGCCGGGCGGGAGGACAAGGATTCGTCGACGGCCGCGATCTCATCATCCCATGCCCCTTTTCCGGTTTATGAGATTGATGACATTGCTGATGCTGCCCCGGGAACAGCATTGCGAGACAAGGGGATTGTCGATACTGAGCGGTTGATTGCCATTATGGATGACTATCACCAGAAGCTGAAACAGGTTGATGCCGGTCCCTATGACGGCAAAAAACTGATTGAAGACATGGAAAAAGTTTCCCGGGATATGCTGGGTTATATGTCGCATTTGACAACATCGGATAATTTGTATAAACTGATGAGAGATTCGGTGGTAATGGCGAGGGTAGAAATTGAGAAATACGTTCGCGGCGACTATGGCTGATGGCCCTGTATTTTCCGGCACAGTATAATTCCACTCCCTATCGTACCCTTTATGATAGCCTGACGCCGGTGGAGAAAATTCGTTTCCACCGGGAGTTTGTCGGTGTCACCTACAAACGGCGCTTCCTTTATTTTCAATCTATTCATTCCCGTCAGCGATTTAAAGATAATCTTTTCCTGGCCAGCAAAGGTCTCCATGAGAAAATGGTGATCAGCTGGTTTACCTGGCGTCGCCGGGAATTGCTGCCGCCATATTTATCCCTGATTTTTCGCCATTACCTGTTTGGCTTCCTGGTTCAGTTTACTCAAGCGTCGCGTCAGTTGGATTTGCCTCAGCCGTCGCCTTCCTGCTATTGGGCCACGCCCATCAACCTGGTGGTGCTGCGCTGGATGAACCGGCACCGGGATATTTGGCAGAAACAGTTGGAATCCCAGGTTTCCCGGGTGATCGAGGAAGGAAACCGGCACCTGTTTATTTACTGTCTGCTGGCTTTTAAATTGGCCCGGGAGCTTTTTAGCCCAGAGCAGATGGCGATGGAAATCGACGGATTCCGGTCGCAGCTTCTGCCTGGCAACACCCCCCTTGGGGTTGAAATGGAGTTCAGCAATCTTGGCCGTTTTGCCACCTTTGACAAGCTTGGTCGGGGCTTGAAACCCCAGGATCCCTATCGCAACATGGAGTATTACAGTGCTTTCATGCTGGATGACGTAACCTGGCGTTTGGGCGGCTATGTGGACACCCATGTGCGCGGTCGCCGCCTGTTTACCCTTTCACGCTTCGGGGGCTTTTATGAATACTGCCTGGTACGGATTGATTATCCCCGAAAATATTCCCTGCCTTTGACCGCTGATCCGGCCATCGCCGCCTTGATGATCAGAGAGGCAGTTGATTTCCTGCCCGACATCAAGCCTCACAGCCTGCATGTGAACATCGAGCATCGAGGCCTGGGAGAAGTAAGGCCGGTTCTCGACGACTACCTGTGTTTATTGCTGCTGGGCGGCGACCTGGGTCGTGATGATCAAGGGCGTCTGCGGGAAAGGCGTTTTGCCGGCAACGAACTGCGGGGGGTCATCCAGCGTCGTAAGCATCTTTCCTTTTTTGACAAAAAGAAGAAAGAGGTGGTTGAGTATTCTTTCCTGCGCCTCTGGCGTCATGGGAAGCGGGATTACGATTACCTGCCGGTGATCATGGCGTTGAAAGGCTTTCAGTACGGTTACAATATGGATCTCAGCTGCCGGGACCAGGTTCAGGGAATGATGCACTGGGCCCAGAATCCCCGGCCGCTGCCGGAATCTTCATTAAAAAGATTTCTAGAGACCGTGACCAGGGGGTTGCAGCGGGAAAATGCCCATCCGACAGGATCTATCCTGCTGATGGGAGAAAAGATCCAGAAAATATTGCAAAAGTGGAATCGAATGCTGGCCGTTGGTGAACGGGGAAAAATGCTGGTGTTTCTGGCTGCCTGCTGGAGCTTCGAGTTACTGGAGGTTGTCGAGTCGTTTGCGGCGGTTGGCGCGGCATAGATTCCGGTTTTTGCAGAGATAGCTGCAGGCGAGGGATGAGCGCCATAATTCGTGCTTTTCTTCATCCATGCAGAAGGCTGGTACGATATGAACGTGCTGGTGATTGGATGAACGTCTTATCCGGTTGAACAGGCTCCTGATCCGCCGGGGTTTTTTTGTCCGCGGCTGCTCGCAAAACAGCTTCCAGTTGCCGCAGGAAATGAAAAACTCTTTCTGATGTTCGGGGGTGAGATGCTCCCAGGGGTAGGTATATACCCAGGCCTCTTCTTCCTCGAACTCATTCGGGCAGTTGGGCTTTTCAACGATGACCGGCAGCTTGATGCGGGTATAAACGCTTTTTCGCGGGTTGTCGGGATAAAATCCTTCCAGCTGGTCCAGGACCTTCATTATCTTTTCCGGTCGTTTGAAGGTCATCAGCTCGCCGGCGACCAGGTCTTGGCAGTCTTCAAACTGAATAAGCCCCGGGAAGCCGATTGGCAGGTGGTAGAGAAAACCCTGACAGTATGCGGTTCGGATGGAAAGGGTTTTGCGTTTTAGGAAGCGGTTGAAATTGCGGTAGCGGGCCATGAGACTGCCATAAAAGAAAAAATAGCTGGTTTCAGCCACCGCCGCCTTCCTCATTTCTGCCAGAGCTTTGCGTTGGCCATTGCGTTTGAGTACCATGATGTAATGCCTGTACATAGTTTCCGTTTGGAAACTGTTGTTTTCTGGATGGGCTGTCAGCCTGCAGCTTAACCCTTGACGGCTGCCCTCTATAAATATTTACGGATGAAGACTGAAATACTAAACAGAAAAATTCGATACAAGTATCGAATTTCTGCCGTACTGGTAGAATGATAATCTCGACAACTTTAGTTTAAGAAGCCGCTTGTAAACACCTTAATTATAGCATACATGGTTTTTCTTATCAAGAATCGGTTGGCA